>CAILMU010000001.1 GCA_903835325.1 uncultured Microcaldota archaeon
GTTGCTTGTATCGCATCGGATTATAAACGGTTTCCAAAAAGAATAGTCATCATCGGGTTAACTGCCAATCAGCACGAGTACTCGGTGAATCTGTCATTTCGAGGTGGGGAGGAATGGATTTGTCCAAACTTAAGATAGACCGGCGCATGATTGTTTTCCTTGTTGTTTTCTCTGTGCTCGCTGTGTTGCTGAGCCAGATTCAATTCTCTCCGATTCTTGGGGTCAATTCCCAAAGCTTCACCATGTTCCAGTTCATCGGCCCGATAGCCGGCGGGATCATGGGTTCGGGCTTGGGCGTAGTCTCCGTTCTTTTCGTCCAAATCATCAACTCGTTCATCAGCGGCAAATCCCTGGACCTGATGGCATTCGTGTTTTTCCTGCCAGCGGTGTTCGCCGCGATATATTTCGGAGCTAAAGGCAAGATGAGCGCCATAGTGGCGGCAGTCTGCATGATCGCCTTCTGGCTCTCCCCAGTAGGAGGAGCAGCCTGGTTCTACCCGCTGTACTGGCTCATCCCGATAGCAGCGTCCTTCTTCAAGCAGAACATCTTCGCGAGGTCTTTAGGCGCGACATTCACAGCTCATGCGGTCGGAAGCGTCCTCTTCCTTTATGCGTTCAACATCCCGGCAGCGACATGGATAATGCTCGTTCCTATAGTCGCGGTCGAGAGATTGACGTTCGCGAGCGGCATAACCATCTCGTATTACGCGGTGAACACGATTCTCGATCTTGTGGAATCGAAGACGAGGATAAACCTGGGGTTCCTCAACTTCGAGAGGAAATACTCGGTAGTTCGAGTGATGGCGCCAGCGGAACGAGAAGAGTGAATAGTTCTATTTCCGATTTTTAATTTTTTTAATTGATTTTTCTTGGTTTTTCGATTTTTATCTCTTTATCATTTCCTTTCCTTCCCGAAAATGCGATACGCTTCCGACAGGTTATCAGCCACATCGCTCGCGCAGAAGTTGAACCCGTATCTCTTCATCGCCATGTTGCCTGCAATCCCGTTTATCCGAGCCCCTGCGAATGCTGCCGTGAACGCATCGTTCTTGCAATAGAGCGCAGCGACAAGGCCGGCCAAGACATCGCCAGTCCCGCCATGAGTCATGCCCTGGTTATGGATCGTGTTCGTTTCGACCCGTTTGCCATCCGAGATGACATCCACCGGCCCTTTCTTCAGTATCACGCACTCGTTCTTCTTCGCCATCTCCTTTACGTTCGACGGAATCCCTTCCATCCCGAAGAACATCCTGAATTCGCCCTCGTGCGGTGTGAGTATGGACCCGGGCGGTATCCAATTGTCCTCCTTGATATCCTTGAGCCCGTCGCCGTCAATCACAAGCCTTTTCGCGCCTGAAAGCGCCCCGGTGTCGAATTTCACATCCCCCAATCCGATCCCGAAAAGGACGCAATCGACTTCCCTAAGCCTCGCTAGGTCGTAGACCACCATGGCTTCTGGAATCGTCTTAGCAGCGCTGATCAGATGCGGGTCGTCCTCCCCTGGATAGAAATACAGCAGATCGATGAACCTGCGCGCAGCCAGTATCGAGAACATCGGCGCACCATGGTATCCCCTGCTCCCGCCTATTATCAGGAGCTTGCCGTTCTGGCCCTTGTGCGAATCCTTCTCAGGGGTGAATAGCTTCAATCTCTGCCTTGCCATGATACTGGTCACCAATACAAAGATTAAAAATCATGCGAAGATTGGGTTCATACGTATGGCAGATGGAAAAAGCGAAGAGCGCTCGATCACGCTTGGGCAAGCGGACGGAGCCGCAGCCAAGATACCGCTCCGTTACCTTACGCGCCATGGCATAATCGCCGGCAGCACGGGAAGCGGAAAGAGCAGGGCCATGCAGGTGCTCTCGGAGCAGCTTGCCGACTTGGGCCTCGATGTCTTCGTATCCGATGTCAAAGGCGATGCGAGCGGATTCTGCGTTGCAGGCGCTGAGAATGAACGGAACAAACTCGCAGGATTCGCGCCGCATGCGATTCAAACCAATTATTGGAGCGTGGGCGGGCGTTTCGCCGGTATGCGCTTCTCCGTATCGGAGACCGGAGCCGTGCTGTTCTCGCGCCTTTTATCCCTCAACCCGACCCAGGAGAGCCATCTGGTCATCGCGTTCTCCTATGCGAGGAAGAATCATATCCCGCTCGATACGACCTCGCAGCTGCTGGACCTGCTCGATGAACTGATCAAGACAGAACAGCGTGGGATGAGCCAGTCCAGCATATCTGTCATCCAGAGGAAGATAATGGCCCTCGAGGAATCAGGCCTTGCGAAAATGTTCGGGAAACCGGATATAGATATCTCCGACCTGAAGGGCCTGAACGTTCTGAACCTCTCAGATGCGCGCAAGGACGCACTAGCCACAATGGCGCCTGCTTTCCTTCTTCATAAGCTATTTGAGGAGCTTCCAGAAGTCGGGGATGTCGATGAACCTGTCCTCACGATATTTTTCGACGAGGCGCACTATCTCTTCAAGGACGCGAACAGGACGCTGCGCGACCTGATGGTGACAATCCTCAAGCAGATACGCTCGAAAGGGGTATCTGTGTTCTTCGTGAGCCAGGACGTGGGTGACATCCCGGACGAGATACTGAGCCAGCTCTCCACAAAGATAATCTTCTCGCAGAAGGTTTTGACTGAAAAGGGAAATGCGCGCCTGCGTGCGCTTGCGAGATCATTCCCAAACTCGGAAATAGAGGTTTCCGAAACCCTCAAGACCCTTCCGCCTGGGACAGCCCTGCTTTCCACCCTGGATGGAAGCGGGAACCAGACCGCGCCTTTGCAGGTGAGGGTGTTCGCGCCAGCCACCACCATGGCGATCGTGCCCGATCAGGAGCTTCGCAAAGCAGCCGACCAGAGGCTGATCGCGAAATACGCAGAACGCAAAGCCGAGCAGCCCAAAAAAAGCTGGCGGAGTGACACGCCCAAGAAGAAAGCGGGGGAAGCCGTCGTCGAGCGGGCAGTCGAGAGGGCAGCGGAGAGGAGCGAGAGAAAAAATGCGAAGAGAACCGGCCCTTCGGTCTGGGACGGCGTGTTCGTTTTCCTGCTCAAACTGCTGGATTTCATAATCGAGGCGCTGATCAAGGTCGCAACCGCTTTGATCATCAATCCGCTTCGGATGCTGTTCAAATATCTGATGAAGAAGCCGATCCGTATCCTGTATTTCCTCCTTCTGCTCCTGCTGGCCTACATAATATTCGTGAATTGGACGCTGATAAGCTCGTACCTGGCGAAACTGAAGATCGGCGGATGAAGATCCCCCGATTCACACGCATTTTCGGTTTATACGCGTTTTCACAGGTACTTCCTCATCTCGGCATTCAGCTTCTGCGCCTCGATGAGCGCCGCATCCTGGGGCCTGTCCTTCGATTTCTGGTAAGCATAGGATATCGAGGACGATGCATTGATGCGGTGTATGGCCGCGTTGTCCTTTATCGCCTTCAGGACCATACCGAGGTCGCCTCCCTGCGCCCCGATACCGGGAATCA
>CAILMU010000002.1 GCA_903835325.1 uncultured Microcaldota archaeon
CATCGCATGCGGGAAGCCGGCGACGGTCTATGAGTATGCGGCGAGGCAGTACTAGGGTTTCTGATGCCTATGACAATTCGAATCATTATTACAGGCGGGACAATAGACGGGCGGTCACTTTCTTCCCACGAGTCCAAACGACCCAAAACATATATTCCGAGAATGCTCGAGGAAGCAAAAGTGAGCGTGCCAATCGGGATCGAGCTGATTTGCCAGAAGGATAGCCGGGTTCTAACCGAAACCGACAGAAAGAAGATTCTTTCAGCCTGCAAAAACTCAAAAGAGGATCGCATTGTAATTACGCATGGCACATATACCATGGCCGAGACAGCGGCTTATCTCGGTCCGAAGATAAAAAACAAAACCATCGTTCTCACCGGTTCGGTAATCCCTTTCACTGGGAAGGGTTCCGATGCCATGTTCAATCTGGGTGCGGCTTTCTCTGCTGTGCAGCTCCTTGATCATGGCGTATATGTCCTGATGAACGGCAAGATATTCTACTGGGACAATGTCCGGAAGGATACGAAAACAAAGAGATTCGTGGAAAAGAAAGCAAATCCTAAAAAAGCGAGGCAGTACTGAAAGATCAAAGGCGCTACCATGCTACTGGAGATTTTCATAGAGGTGTTTTTCGGGGCGATCGCCATATTCCTATCGATACCGCTGCTCCGCTCGGGCAAGCTCTGGAAGGCGGGCCTGGGGCTCGTGCTGATGGGAAGCGGCGTGTTCTTCACGTTCAACGGCGGGAACATCCTGATGGCCTTCCTGGGCCTCATCCCGCAGAGCCTTGATATCAAAGCGCGCTTCGCACCGTTCTTCCCCATGGCTGTGGGCGCCGCGTTTATCGCATGGCTCGGCTATGTCACCATATCATTCTTCTCCAGGCTTGGTGTGATCGGTATCCTATTCTCCGCCTTCGCATACAAGCAGACCGGGAAAGAGGATTATCTCGAATCAGCTAAGATGAACGCCCTCCGCGACCAGTTCTTCTGGTTAATCATGTCTTTTGTGACCGCCCTCATCGCGCTCGTCATAATATCTATGGCATGGGTCTCCCCATCGCTCTTCATGTCGAATATGGAGCTGATGGTGATCGCCCTTGTCTGGGTCTTCGTCGTCCCCCCGCTTTTCATTCACACATCGCTGAAGAAATCCGGAGAGATAGTCGCGATACGGGGCATGAAGAACCTCCAGGCATTGAAAGGCGAGCGGGTGGACGATTACCGCGAGCTGATCGCTGTCATGGACGAAGTGAAGGACGAGAACCTGAAGGGGCAGCTCGACCGGATAATCATCGACGGCCTTTCCGAGGCGATCATGGAAGATGGGGAGATGGGCTGATATAGCAACCTTTTAAAGTGCCATATAATATATTAATGTGTATGTATACCTTAAGGTTCAGGGCGCAAAAAGAGCCGAAACCTAACGAACTGGGGGGAAACCGCCAGTTCTTCGCGGGTTTCCACCAAAAACCGCCCGTTTCTCAGCATCCTGGGGCATCACGCAATCGCCTCAATATCAACCCCAGGTTCGCTTCACCCCGGGCAACACTTGCGCTTGTCGAAATGTGCGAGGAAAAAATCATCAAGGATATCCGTAATGCATCGAATACGCAGACGATGGCCGATTTATCGGGCCTGACTCTCCTGGCCTCATCCACCGCAACAATCGGCATCGTGGCCTCCAGCCTTCTTGGGGCCAGTCCGCCATTGGCGATCGCGGCTGCCGCTGCCGTCACGCTCGCCTCGATCCCTCTTTCATTATACGCATCGCGTTCCATAGCGGCAAGGGCGGCAAGGAAGCGGTGGAATGGTGTGAGGGCGGACGTGGACCGGATGCTCGAGATGGTCCTGATGAATTGCGGAACCGACGGGAAAATCCAGCATGCCATCGCGGAGGTCCTTTCAGAAATCAGGTTCCATGCCAAAGCATCGCAAAAAAAAGCATTGGAGATCCTGGATTCAGGCAAAGTCATCGATCCATCCCTCGAGGAATCGCTCCTCGAAAGCACGATGTCTTATTATAAAAGATAGTTCCGGCCGGATCCGGATACAACGCCTTGCAAAATTCTTTTTATGAACACCTGTGAAAAGGAAAAAACAACCATTCGGAAAATTCGTATTCTGCCGCGTTGGCCTGTGTTTATCTGAGTCCAACGCCATATCGTGCTCCGGAAGTGTACCGACGCCTGTAAGGGTATCCGTTCCGGCTTCGGTGGCCTAAGCAAAACGGAGTTTCGAGGCTTACTGCCTCGAATATTCGAGGTCGATGCGTCGACCTCGAAATCCACAGACTTCTTGTGCTCCGAAAGAAAATCTGGTGCTCCTAAAGAGGATAGAATACCGAAAGAAAAACCAAGGATAGCCCCGACCGGATTCGAACCGGTGTCAAGGGATCCAAAGTCCCCTATCCTTGACCGTTCCCCGGCCCTGATGGTTTATCTGCCAAAAAAGCCTCTAGACGACGGGGCTATAGTAATCTAGATATCTTGGAAGAGATTTTAATCCCCCTCCTTATGCCGTCGGGCAAATCTCTTTAAATAAATCGCATCACATCCAGCAACATGCAAAAAATCCCCTCAGACAGACCTTCAGATAAAGCTATTTTCATCCAAAGGGCAGCGAAGAAGACAGCGATGAATCTAGGCAGCAGCCACCCGCCTGAGCCTATGCTGGACGCTGTCATCTCAAAAGAAAATTGCCTAGCGTCCTTGGGGAAATTCGATAAGATTCCGGACTCCCTTGCACCCCAGCTAGGGATCCCCGAGAAGATCTGTTCGGTCGGCCAAGGCGCTTTGCCATCTTTCTCGACCGACCACAAGAAAAGCGTCGCCGCGCTTTCTGAATTCTTCTCCAAGGTCCCGCGCAATGTAACTGAACCGACAGTCCCGCCTGTGTTGCTGGTCGATCTGCCGGAATACGGAGTCGCTATCAGCAAGGACGGTTCAAGCTTCTTCTGCACATTGGTCGACCGGAGGCCAGGACGCTCGATCATCGTGTTCCATGAGATTCTTCCCCTCCCTAGTTTTACCGGATCCCGGCCAGATGCCTGGAAAGACTTCGAGACCGCTCTGGATAATGCGACTGACATCTCACAGCAAAGGATCAACCAAGGCAAGGCTCCGGGGATCGTGGTGAGTTTCCATTCCCGTATCGGATTCATGCCCAGCGAATAGCGTTAAGTATTTATTGGCTTAGGAGCCTCAATATCAATACTCTGGGCCCGTAGTCGAAAGGCCCTTTTGACATCTGCATTTCTTATGGCAAAAGCCCCTGGGGAAAACCATAAGGGCGGATAAATCAAAAGGCCTGACAAAAATCATGAGGTATTCTAATCCTCATGGTCTCGGTTATGGTTAAGACGCCACTCTCACAAGGCTTTTGGGAAAAAGTTTGGTAAAAAACCTCGTTCCCAAAAGAAATGAGTACAGTGGAGATTCGCGGTTCGATCCCGCGCGGGCCCAAAAATCCCTCTGTTCCCAGTTTCCAGTATCGGGTTTTGCCTAATGGATTTTTGGGAGGAAGTGAAGGAGCGAAGCGAACTTCACAACTGCCCAAATCCCTTTTTCTTTGCATCCCGCATCGAGTTTCCGGCATCCTGTTCCTACGAAGTTCGAATCGCTCGAAAAACTATCCCTTTTCGCCCCTTTTTCCTTGAATTCGAAAACGATTGGTTTTGGGCCCCCCATATGATAGTTATATAAACTTATATATTATATAATAGTATATAAGTGATGCTTATGACGACCGCTGTTCAACAGGTATTGCACTATCCACGGCTGGATACTGTGCTGATGGTAGAAGAAACCATAAGAAAGGCCAAGGAATATCCGACAAAGGCAGAACTCCTGAAGCATCTGCCGAAAAAGATGATGTACCAGACCTTCCTGCTGATACTGGATTATCTGGAGAAGTCAAACAAAATCCATATCGACAAGAAAGACGGAAGAATCGTCTGGATATGGAATCCACGCGGTGTTGATGAGATCCTGAGAAAAGGCATGGTGGTCAGATGAACAAGGAAACCAAAGTTGGTTTCGCAGATGAAAAAATATAGGATGCTTTCCTAGCGCTAAAGCACGGCAAAGGAGCGGAGCCCCACTTGTTTGAGTTCCTGAGCAGGGCGTTTGACGATTTGAAACAGGATCCATTTTGCGGTATAAAAATCCCTAAAAAAGTTTGGCCCAAGGAATATATGAAAAAATTCGAAATAGACAATCTCTGGAAATACGACCTTCCTGATGGTTGGAGGATGATCTACACGATCCGAGCCAACCAAGTATTGATTCTTACTGTCGTTTTGGAATGGTTCGACCATAAAGAGTATGAACGGCGATTCAAATATTGATGAATAAACACTTCTGATATCTGCTGAAAATCGCTTAATGCTCAAGCCTTGGGTTCGTTCTGCCCTTTCAACTGCTTCTCGATACCATCCAGCGCCTTCAATATCCCCGTCTTGAGCTTCTCGAAACCTCCTGCATACCACAAGTCCCTTGCAGGAATGATAATGAGCGCAAAGATTATCGGGGCGGCTATCAGATGGATGTTCTTCTCTGCGGCGCTGCTCAGGTTAGCAACATTCCTCAGGAATTCGGTCGGGAACATCATCGTCACGAAGTTGAATGCCTGTATCGCGAGCAGCGCAATCCCACCGATCACTCCGCGGTGCTTGCGCCAGTTCACTTTCTCGAGCGCCATCTCCGCATGCTCGGTCTCGAGCCTGAGGCGCGTATCTATGATATCCTCCTGCAAGGTCCCGGTTTTCTCTTTCTTCTCAGGCGCTGGCGCATGGTTCAATTCGTTCAATCCCGCGCGGATAGTCTCGATGTTGGCCGCGCTGTCGAGGAGGCTGAATCTCTTCGCTGAGGCTTCCAGGAGAGCGAGGTTTGACAGGGACGATGTCCGGACAGCCCTTTTCGCGATCATTCCCATATCCTGGTAATATGTATTATCCCATTTATAAACACTTTTTAACATTTAGAAATCGGCTAATTAATAATTTTTGCCTGTTTTTCCCCTTCCATGGCCAAGGCAGCAAAACGCAAAGCGAAAGCAGCGAAGAAGACAGTCAAGATTGTTGCGAAAAAGAAGGCTGCCCGGCCTGCCAAAGCGAAACCGCAGCGCAAGGCCGCCGCGATAAAGAAAATCCCCCGTAAGAAAGCATCGAAAGCCGGGAAAAAGCAGTTGCAAAAAAAAGCCCGGCCGAGCGCGCCGAGAAGGGCGATGAAAGCGAAACCGGCCAAGAAGGCAAAGGTTTCCGCACCATCCCTGCCAGCGATCCAGAAGCCCCAGCCTGCTCCGATAACGCCGTTCATGCCGCCGACTATCCCGGTGCCGAAACCTGTGCAGCTGCAGTTGATACCGGAACCGAAAAAACCAATCTCCGCTCCGGCTCCGCTTCCAGTTCCATCAGCTCCATCGATTCCTTCCAAACCCGGGCCGGTCAACCCGGACCTCAGCCTCCTTCCGGCCTGGGAGGACAAGTCAAGGCTGAACGAATCCATCCTGGAGGAAGGCTTCGCATTCGCGCTCCTTGAAGACGGGTCGCCATCTCACAATGCCGCTCTTGCGTTCATCAACGAAAAGAAGAGAATCGAGACCGGCAAATCCGCAGGCGCCCAGATGGTGGTCGATTGCCATGACAAGAAGGGCGAGCTGGTCGCATCCATGCTGTTCTATTGCCTTCCGGACCTGGTCTTCATCGCAGGCTCGAGGATAATGTGCGAAGACAGGAAACGCGAGCTCCATCTTCTCATGTACGCCGCGGCGCTCACTTGCGTCCGGCCGAAAAACGTCATGTACGCGACGGAGCGGAAAGACGTCTCAGAGGATATGGCAGGGAGATTCATACTTCTCGGCCGCGGATATGGCATGAGCGCAATCCCGATAAACCACCCTTCGGCGCTTTTCTTCCTGAGGAGGGTCGGCAGGGAGTACGACTTCCTGATAAGCGGGCCTGAACTGGCGAAAATCCTGGAGAACCTGAAAGCATTTTTCGGCTCGTCGTTGGAGACATTCATCGCGGATATGGATAAGACGATCGCAGTCGCGCTCGTCCAGCTTCCCCTCTCGCCTGATGCGGGCGAGCACCTGCACGAGATACAGGATGCCGCTGCCGCGCTTTCCATCCCGGCAGAAGAGATAGGGCCGATAATAGAGATGCTCAAGACCGATTATATCCTGTATCGGAAGGACATCATCCCGGAGTATCTCTGAACAAAAAGAAGTTCTTTGGCCCACCATCTCTAATCATGCGGCCTTGATGCGTTCAGCGAGGAGTTTCGCGCTTGTCTGCGATGATAAGAAGAACGGGATGTTCCTTGAGCGGCACAGCGACACGACCGTACCGGAAGCGGTATGGCCCAGGTGAGACACGCTTATCACCACCGCATCCCCCGGCCTGATGATGGATGAAACCTGGCTTTTCCTGGCCGCATCCTCGGGGTTGACGACCTTGATCTCG
>CAILMU010000003.1 GCA_903835325.1 uncultured Microcaldota archaeon
ATGATTGAGAAAAGATTGGAAAAAGGAAATACGAAAAAATGAAAAAAGAATCCCGCTTACCCTAATTTCCTAGAATGGCGGCGGGGTTTGCTGCAGTGGCGCTTGAGGCGCTTTTGGCTGGAACGAGTTCTTTATCGCCTCTATTTCATCCTTGAAGACTACAGCCTGGCCGGTCGTGGAGTATCTGTAGAGCTCGGTGATGAACACGCCTTCAAGCGCGGTCTGCAGGATGAAGACTACGGCGAAGAGCGCGATTACCACAGGTATAACCACGATGAGCGCATCCGGCAGAACGAACGCGGTGAGAAGCGCCAGGCCGATCCCGAGCGCGTAGAGGATGAAGAAGAAACCGCCTATCGCCAGGCCTCCGATCGCCTGCTCGCCCCAGCTTTTCTTGACCAGGTCTATGGATTTCCGGATTGCGCTGAACGGGCCTTGGCCTTCGAAGACAATTATCGGAACAACGAAGAATGTCGCGAACGACCATGCCATGCCGATCACTGATATGGCAAGGCTCGCCACGATAGCGCCGATTCCCCGGCCTTTCGAAGCCTGGCTCCGGAGCATGCTGAGTATGAGGCCGACGGTAGCGGCGACTATAGACCAGCCAACGATGCTTACGATGCGGGAGAGCGCGAACGAGATGCTGCCTCCAATTGAGACCTCCTTGTTGTCAATCTTCTCTCCTACTGCGTACACACGCGCGCTGTTGAAGAAGATGACGACGAAGTAAGCGACGAGATAGAAAGCGAAAAGCGCTCCTATCATCACGACATCGCTGTTCAAGGCGTATGCAGGAAGCAGGAACGCGATGAATATCGCGATGAGGGCGAGGCCGCTCAGAAGCGGGAAAACCATGAGCTTCTTCTCGCTCATCAGGACGCCGAAACTCTTCTTCAGTATTTCGATTGACCTAGAGATGGATTCGAACATGTTTTTGTCAATGAGTGGAAGAAATATTTAAGGATTACGGCTGATGAATCGATTTAAATACTCATTTCTACATAAACTAACATATATGACAGACACCTCAGAGCTTGTCAGCGCCGGATTCTCGCAGAAGGGAGCTGAACGTCTCTTATCATCACCAGTTTTCTACCGAAAGAGGAAAAACGCTGAGCAGTTGCGCTCGATCATCCAGAACATCTCGCAGACGTACGGATGGGACGAGGAAACTACGCGGGCGCTGGTGCTCAAGCATCCTGTATTCGCGAACTACAACCACACCCGGGTGATCCAGGATGCCATCCGTGTCTATGGCGATGAGAAAGCCGTGAAGCGCGCTATCTTGAAGTCCCCCCGCTTCGCTAGCTATGATCATGAAAGGGTCGTCAGGGATGCCACAGCAGTGTATGGGGATGAGAAGGCTGTCAAAAGGATAATCCTCAAACGCCCGCCATTCGCAGGCTTGGACCATGCACGTGCAGTCAGGGATGCCGTATCTATATATGGAGATGAACAGGCCGTAAAGAAGGCAATATTGAAATGTCCCGCTTTCGCGAGCAGGGATCACGATGCAGTAGTGAAGAGGGCGACCGCGATCTATGGGGATGAGAAGGCGGTGAAGAGAATCATAATGAGATTCCCGGCATTTGCCGGTTTCAATCATGAGAGGGTCGTGAGGGAGGCGGTTGCTGTCTATGGAGACGAAGAGGCGGTCAAAAAGGCGATCCTGAAAGCGCCGCATTTCGCTTATTGCAACCATGCCAAAGTAATCGGGAGAGCCGTGTCGGTCTTCGGAGATGCTGAGGCGGTGAAGAAAGCGTTATTGAGATATCCGGTTTTGTGTTCACGCAACTTCGCGAGAGTCGTCCAGGCAGCTACCAAAGTATACAAAGACGAAGAAGCGGTGAAAAGAACCATTCTGGATTATCCGCCATTCGCCAGTATCAATCATCAAAGATTCATCGATAACGCTACCAAAGCCTACGGCGACCGCGATGCTGTAAGGAGGGGGGCTCTTGCATGTCCTTCATTTTCTAACCTTGATCATTCGAGAGTGCTTCGGGAACTGACCGCCGTCTACGGGAATGCAGAGGCTGTGAAGACAGCAATATTGAGATGGCCGTATTTCGTGAGCCTCGATCATCATCGGGTGTTCAGGGAGAAAACAAGACTCGGCAGGCTCGTCGGCCTTTCAAGTGCCGAAGTGATACAAAGGATACTTGAGGACCCACCCATCGCGTCATATTCTGCCAAACGTTATATCGCCGCCTTGGATATCGGAAGGAATCTCACGCAAGAAGGCTTCACTCCGGATAAGGAGATGCTCGGAATTTTCTTCAAAAGGATTAGGAAAAGCCCTTATATCCCAGGGACGAATCGGAAGCGCATCTCGCAATGCCCGCCCGGTTCTTCTGAGCCTCCGTTGCTCAAGGATATGAGGCGCATGCTGAAAAATGCGCAGGTTTGTAGAGGATAGGCCGATTAAATGGTCTACTCTGATTTCCCAGGTCCTTCACATCTCTCGGAGACCGGTGAGCCAGCCTTCACCTTCGTGTGGCCCTGCGCGATCACATCGAATAGCTCCAGAGAACCCAGGATTATGGCCTGGCGCAGGAGTACCGATGAATCGACATATAGGGGCGGGTTCGAGCATGACGGACCGGCGCCTGGCTGTGCGCATTTTTTCGGGGCGATAGAGCGGGCGATCTCGATCCCCTGTTTGGTGAGCCCGGTGAACGTGAAGCCGAAATTTTCCCCGCGCACAACGACGCTTTCGGTCCCGGGATAATAATCCGCGCATAATGCGCGCTTGTCCCTCGATTTCGCCATCGAGCGCATCAGTCTGGACACATCATCCGGGACTTCGGCTGAATTGACCATGGGGAACGGCCTGCGGAACGATTCTTCAAGCTCGCCCATTAGCCTGCGGTCAGCGAATCCGAGGGGTTTGCCTTGGCATTGCGACCCGGTACTGCCAGGACCATTAACATATACGCATCGGTTAAAACAAATCTGTTTCATGAAGACACCGATCGGAGATAAGCTGCAAACGTGTTATAAGACTTCCTCGTACATGAAATACAACATATCAGAAATAAGACGGTGGGCTAAACCGAAGGCCCGAAGCCCTTGTGGAAGATAAAGATCTCATTTGCTTTCGGTGTCCGGAATTTTCATCCGCATATGTTCGGACATTTTTACCAGATCCCGAAGGAAACTGGCTTGATCCAGGATAGGCTCTATCAATCCGGCGTGTTCCTCATCCGAGAGATTGCCGCCCAATCGTTCAACCAGCAGTCTTGCTGAATCCTCAAGCTGATCGGCCTTTTCCAGCAAAGCTTTTTTATCCAATGTATTGATGATCATCACGCCAGTTTGGATAGTTATCCCTCCGCTTATGGAGACTACACGCCCGGTTATATCTGACTGGTTAAGCCGCATTATCGCGCCTTCGATTCTTCCCCTTTGGCTATCATGCATTTCCAGGAAAAGCGCGTCCGGGTCCTCTTTGACGCTCTGTTTGCCATTCGGGAAAGAGAATGGATTGCCGTCCGGAACATACCAGCCATTGAAACGAGGCATATCGATGGTCGTATGGGTTTCGCCCCAATTCCATATACTTGCCTTTTTCATTCCGGGTGCGGTTTCGATGAAGGTTGATGTCCTGCATGGAATGAAGCGGCGTATCTTTTCCCAATCCTTTCGGATCGCCTCATTGAGCGAGGCATGGGGCAGCATCTCATCAAGATCGCCTGTTCCCTTGTATGCATTCACTCCGAAAATCGCTGCGCGGCGACGGATATCCGTGTCGGCCGATCCCGGCTTTCTCCCCTCAAGGCGCCTGTCCTTATCCGGGTCCCAAACTTGATGGAATCTCATTTGAATCACAATATATATTATGTGAAGAAGGGTTTATAATACCTTATTAAACATCAATTATAACTAAAAATTCCCCCAAGTGCAAGCATATTATTTACGTCAATAATCGTATTATACCACAAATAAGGCCCTAAAATAGGGGCTTTCCGACCCTTTTCTATCCTCCCAACGACGTAAGCCCACGTCAGTAGAAACCTTTATAAATGAGTTTGTCCATATAAAGAAAAGCTTCTAACTATGACGAGCACCCATCCGAGGCAACTCGGTAGAGTGTGATGAAATCTTCTTTGTTAGGGGTTTCTATGTCTCTCCCTTCTTGGGAGAAAAACATGCGTGTGAAGTGACGGCAAGACGCGCGCCCTGACGCCTTAGCAGCGTCGGAGCGCGTGAAGCGAAAGGAGATAAATCTGGA
>CAILMU010000004.1 GCA_903835325.1 uncultured Microcaldota archaeon
CAGGATGTATCTTCCGGCAAACGAGCTCCAGCAGTACAAGGGCCTCTGGGTCTGCCCCTACTGCCTGATGGACATGCGCGACGAGGTCCGCAGGCGGGACGAAAGGGAGGAGAAGAAGGTGAAAGTCGCGGAAGTCGTTTCCTATCCAGAGATGTGCGAACGGTGCGGAAGGGACCTCGCGACGGTCGTCTACATATGGAACGGGAAGAGGCTATGCAAATCATGCCTGGATGAGGAGAAGGACAAATGGGACCTGGTAGGAGGAGGCCCGAGCGGCTCCCCTATGCGGGTCAATATCGAACCTGTCAGGAGGGCCAAGAAGATATCCCTGACCGAGAGGCTCATCTCAGGTATCCGCGGGCTCCTCGGCCTCTCGAGCAGGAGGCTTCCGGAGCAGACGCTGTCCGGCCGCCCCAAGATGCCGATAGGCCTCGCCAAACCCATGATGGAGAACCAGGAGGAGGTCCCGAAAGTGAAGAAAGAAGAGGCCACTCCGCAGGTGGAGAGCATATATACAAGGCGCCATATGACTCCCAAGAAAGAAGCGGCCCCGCCCGCTCCATCGGAAATCGCAGCCCTCGAGAAAACGCCGCAAGGAATCGAGGCGGTGGAAGAATCCGCCGGAAAAAAGGAAGGGGAAGTGAAGCAGACGCCATTACGCGCGCAAAGGATCCCGAAAAAGATGCCCGGCGGCGAAAAGAGGAGAAAAGCGAAGAAGCGATCCAAAAAAGAAGAAGACGAGAAAAAGGAAGAAGAGGATATAGAGAAGGAACTATCGCCGTGAATGACTGGCGTGCATTTTCACGAAACACTAACGAAAGAATAAAAATGCATCCCAATATATCGTAATCCTCGTTCAAGATAGACACCGAATTCATCCATAATATGCGGGGGATAACAAGTGCTCAACTATTCAGAACTGCGCGATATACAGAAGAGGGAGATGGACTCCTCAGGGATAGTCAAGCTATCCGACGATTTCTACCAGTCCGTCGCCCTGCTCCTCTCAACCAAGAAGCAGGAGGCGATGAGCTCCAAATCCCTGATGTCCATCAAGGAATACGAGAACATCAAGAAGATACTCATATCCATCCAGTCGAAGCGCGAGGAGAAGATCGTGCTTATGGCTGTCCGTGGCGAGACGAACGACACGGGCCTGACATCCGAGGAGAAGGGCATGCTCCGCGACATCCGCGCAAGCGTGGACAAATCGCACGAATCCATCAAGGGCGTATGGGAGAACGATGACCTGGCTCCTGCCAACTCGAAACGCATCCGCATCCTGCAGGATGTGGCGCAGTACAAGGGGCTCGATAATCTGGTGTACGGGCCTTACAAGAAAGGGGACGAGCAGGTCCTTCCGATGACAGAAGCCGAATGGCTCCTGAAATCCAGGATGGCCGAGGGGCTGTAGAACCCGAATCATGAGAAATGCGGCCTCACCCTTCCCGAGACGGCGCTCTGTAAATCCTTTATAACCCTATTGCCCCAAATATCCCAATAGCTGATGCTAACTTTGGTGAAAATATGAAATTCCCTAAAGAGATAAATGCCTACTGTCCGTTCTGCAAAGCGCATACCGTCCATAAGGTCAAACTGGCGAGCAAAGGAAGAGCCAGCTCGCTCTCTGCCGGTAATGTCCGGCACAAGCGCCGCCTCAGCGGCCATGGCAGCAAGAGGAAAGGCGAGAAATCGGTCAAGAAGCAGGGCAAGAGGAACAAGATAGTCCTCCAATGCCCGAAGTGCAGCAAGAAGCACGAGCGCGTAATCGGTACGAGGACTACCAAGAAGCTCGAGCTCAAGTCGTGAAACTAGAGGTGTATTTGCATGAAAGCCAAATTTCTACTGGTCAAGACGAAAAGCGGGCACGAGCAGGTGGTGTTCAGCCACACGAGCAGCATAGTGCGCTCGAGCGAGAACCCTGAAGAGATAATAGCGCACCCGGCCGGCGGGCGCGCGATCATCCACGGCGATATCGTGAAGGAGCTCGGGTGATTGGGATAGTAGAGCTTCCGGATGAGAACGAGCTCGTCATCGCGGTCATAAAGAAGATAATGCCCTACGGTGCGTTCTGCGTCCTCCCGGAGTACAATAACCTGGAGGCTTTCCTCCACGTGTCGGAAGTCGCATCGCGCTGGATAAAGAACATCCACGAATTCATCTCAGAGGGGCAGCGCCATGTCATGAAGGTCTACCGCGTCGACCGCACCAAAGGCCAGGTCGACATCTCGCTGAAACGGGTCAGCGAAGAGGAGAAGAAGGCGAAGCTGGAGCTCATCCGCACCGAAAAACGCGGGGAGATGCTTCTCGAGCAGGCCATGAAATCCGTCCCCAGCCTGAAAGCCGACCCGGTCAAACTGCGCGAAACCATCGAGGCCGAGTTCGGCGACATCTACTCGTGCTTCAAGGAGGCCAGTTTCAGCGGCGAGAAAGCCCTGGAGAAGCTGGACATCCCCAAAGAGCTGAAAGCCAAAATCGTCGAAGTCGGCAAGAAGAGCATAAAGAAGCCGACAGTCGAAGTGAAGGCCATCGTCTCGATAACCAGCTACAATCCCGATGGCGTCGGGGACATCCGGAAAATCCTGGAGCATGAAGACGTCGCGACGCATTACCTGGGGGCTCCCAGATACCAGATCTCGCTGATATCATCCGACTACAAGAAAGCCGAGAAGAGGCTGCTGTCCGTCCTGGAAGAGATGGAGAAGCAGGCATCGAAGAGCGACTGCGATTTCAAGTACGAGCGCGAAGACAACTGAGCGCGAAAAAAGGAAGGCAACTGAACATCGATAAAAAATCGCCCGGAGCGTATCCTTATGATGAAAATGCGTTTCTGCAATGTCTGCCAAAGCTACACGCTATCCGAGACGCACCACGGGGAGAACACGCTCTCGGCGCATCCTGCGCATTTCAATCCCAACGACTGGTACGGCCTGCAGAGAAGGAAGGCCAAGTACGGCGTCTGAGCAACTTCAATAAAAAATCAATCCCCGGCGCTTCCCGAACATTTATATTCCTGGGGATGCCAGTTCAACCTACCAAAGTCAACCAGGGGCGTATCACGATGAAGGAATCCGTCATAATCGAGAGGGTCAAGGAGAAGAAGCTCAGGAACGGCATACTCATCACCGGCCTGCCGGGGATAGGCCTCATCGGCCAGGTGGTCGGAAGGTACATGGTCGAAGAGGTGAAGGCGAAACGCATAGCAAGGCTCCTGTCGCCCCATTTCCCGCACCAAGTCTTCATGACCAAGAACGGCGGCATGCGATTGATCCGCAACAGCTTCTTCATCCACCGGGGCAAGAAGCGCGACGTGCTTTTCCTCGTTGGCGACATCCAGGCCATGAGCTCGGTGGGGCAATATGAAGTGGCAGGGGTCGTCATGAACTACGCCAAGAAGATGGGCGTCAAAGAGATCCTGACTGTCGGGGGATACAGCACTGGCAAGATAAGCGAGGAGAGGCGCATCTTCGCGGTGACCACTTCCGAAGAGCTCAAGACCCGTTTCAAGAAGCTGGGCGTCATTTTCGGCGAGGCCCGCGGTTCTATCGTAGGCGCTGCCGGCCTTTTCCCAGCCATCGGCCAGATAAACGGCATCAACGGCTCATGCATCATGGGCGAAACGCATGGGGGGTATGTCGATACCGCATCAGCCCGGCAGATAGTCCTGCTGTTGTCGAAATACGTGGATATCCCGATCAACATCAAGAGGCTGGACCAGAAGGCGGCTGAAAGCCAGAAGGTCCTGAAGAAGGTCCAGGAGGATATCAAGCGGAACATGGAGAACCAGTTCGAGACGACTACTTCGGCTGTTTCGTCATATATCCGTTAGATGCGATTCGTAGGGCTGAAAAGCCATTATCATCTTTTTTATTCCTGATTCACCCTTCTATCATCTGGGGGTGGAATATTGTTCGGTCAGGTGACGATGGAATATCTCGTTCTTTCGCTGGTCGCGATTTCCATGCTTGCGGTATCGCTGTCCGCGCTAATCGCGATTAAGGACAGCTCTGCCAGGCTTGTCGATGACGGGCTGCTTTTCCGCTTATCCGCGCAGAAACTCGGAAACGCCATATCTGAAGTCTGCGCGATGGGAAGCGGAAACAGGAGAGTAGTGGCGCTCGATTCGCAGCTGGCAATAGAAACCGAGACAGCGGACGATGGGAGCGTGGTCCGATTCAGGAATTCCGCATCATCTCTCGTCTCGCATTCCCTGTGCCCTGTGATAGCGGCATCGGCACAGCTGGAGGGCGGTGTGATTGTCGAAAACGTCGGCGGAGAGGTCGCGCTCAGAGAACAGTGAGCGTCCCGAACTTCCCGCGGGTCAGCTGGAGCTTGTTCTGGAACTCGTTCACGTAGCCGTTCTCAATCTTTATCTTGTCGCCTGCTTTGACCTTGTCTATATCCTCGTTCCAGAGGGTGAGCGTTATCGAGCCGCTGTCATCTTTGATCGTGGCGTTGGCGACGCGGAGCTTGCGTCCGTACTTGTTTATCTCCCGTGTCTCGTCTATCGAGACTATCTCTCCTTCTATCTCTACCTTGCTCGAGCCTGACTTGAGTTCGCTGATATTCATAACAGTTTCATCTCCAATAAAATAAAATCAGGGTTAATGTGGATGGGTAGACATAAAAATGATTCGTTCGCGGTTCCGGGCCGCGCTCCGGAAGAAAAACCGCATCGGCTTCGGTGGCCTAAGCAGAACCTCAACTGCCCACGTGGCCTGAGTCAGACGGAGTCCACGTGCACCTTGTGCTCCGACTGAGGACCTTGTGCTCCTAAAGAAAGTAGAACAACGGAAGAATAACGTCTCTGCTTCGGTGGCCCAAGTCAGACCGGAATCCACCGACTTGTACAAGATGCAAGGCATCTTGTATCATCCAAGTTGCAACGCAACTTGGAGATCTTGTGCTCCGGAAGAATACCTTGTGCTCCGTAAGTGTACGGAACACCGGAAGAAAAACTAGCAGCCCCCGGAGGAATAACGACTGCGGGCGCGGTGGCTCGATTTAAGTCCATCTCAATGTCCTTCTACTGCTATCAATTGTGAGGAGGAAGGGCCGTGAAATTGTCTTCTGTCACTACCACGAAAGCGTCCGAAGGCCCGTCGGCAGAAATCCTGAGCGTCAAGCTGATCGTTTTTACACGTTCCTGTCCACTATGTCGCGTATTATCTGATGCCGTTGGTTCGGAGGTGTGCTGCCAGTAACGTCATCCCAAGGGGATTTGTATTCCACCGTGGCCACTGTGAAATCAACCGCATCCCGGGACGGATTGGATGCGAATACCATTACGTATAGCGGCTTTTTCGGATGGTATGGATACATGTAATCAAGAGGGGCGCCGCTCGTCCTCATGACAAATATATCGGTTCCATCGTCAATCCGCAAAAACCTCCTCAGCTCGCTTATTTCAACCACTGGGCCCTCCAGCCCGTTCCACTGTTCAGGCTGTGAGCATATCTGGAAACCCCCAACTGAATTGCTTATCTTCCATAGCGTTCTCGCATTTTTCACTGTGGGGCGGATGAATACCTGCCCATCTATGCATTCCTTCGGAGGGAACTTCTGTTTCAAGCTCTCGAATTGGCTTCGTGGCATCTGCCCTGCGGCTTTGATTACGAACTTCGTAGCCCAGTGGCTCTCGCGGAAAGTATCCGTGAGGGGCTTACAGCCAATCTGCATCTGTTTGCGGAAGCCCCGTGCCGCAATATCCTCGCTTTCGTGCCTGAGGTTCCTTAGTTTCTGTGGCATGGTATTCCATTAAGCGATGAAAGTTTTTAATTATCCGTACTTGGCAGTGCGTTGCGTCATAAAAAGCTCTTATCAAACTTATTGTCAAATCACGTATTCTTCCCTCAACTAGGGCTTATTCACTTCGATAAAAGTAGTATTCTAACTAAAGCGTAATGAAGCCTCCGGAGGGATTTGAACCCCCGACCTACTCCTTACAAGAGAGTCGCTCTGCTGCTGAGCTACGGAGGCAGCATTCGGAATTCATATGCATCTGATATGTTTTTATCTTTGTCTCCTGCAATGATTACCGTGATCGATTGGGAAAGACTGTATTCTCCGGGAAAGAAATCAAGCAACCGCCCCCTCTAGTCCCTGTAGCCAAGACCGAGGAAGAGGTCCTACGCTCGTATATACTGATAGCTTTCGACACCTCTCGTTATGTCCAGGAACGCAAATATGCTGTCGATGCCCTGAGGTTTTTCGATTCTGAGAAGGCGACCGATGCGTTGCTCCATCTCACGCACGATAAAACATCGCTGATCCGTGCTGAAGCGATCATGAGCCTCGATGACCGGAAAGGCCAGCGGGTCCTCGATGCTCTCTACGAATTGCTCAAGAACGGTCAAGACGGTATCGTACGCGAGACGGCCGCCTTTACGCTCGTAGTCCATGCCATAAAGACGAGCAAAGGCGAAGCCGCCACTATCGTGAGAGCGTTATGCCGGGCCGCGACCGAGGATCCGGACCCGATGGTGCGCAATGCCACCGTTCTTCATCTGACCGATATCGTGAAAGACAAGGATATCTCCATTCCGATCAGGCAGTTCATCGCCGCATATTTTTCCCGCATAGCGGTTTCCAATGATGATAAGAAAATAAGGATAAACGCGATCAATGGGCTCGGGGAGATCGGCAACCCGGCATCGCCTGTCAAGCGGAGCGCGGCTTATGGGCTTCTTGTCAGCACCATAGTCACTCCCGCCCTGCTGGCGGCGTCTATCAGCAGGGATAAGGATATCGCGGACGCGGCAGATGAGGCGCGGAAGCATGTCCTTGAATGGGAGAAGACGATGAAGCTCCGTAAAGAAAGCGGCAAACCGTGAGGATTTTAACAACATCACAGCAATCGGTTCCCCATGGACATCGAAACAAGGATCGAGCTAGTGAAGCGAGCGCCGATCGAAGAAGTCGTGACTGAGCAGGACCTCCGCACTATTTTCGAGACCTACGCCCACCCGAAGCACTATATCGGATTCGAGATATCCGGCATGGTCCATATCGGGAGCGGCCTCTGCACCAGCCTGAAGCTCCGGGATTTCATCCAGGCAGGGATAAAACCGACCATATTCCTCGCCGACTATCATTCCTACATCAACGGAAAGCTCGGCGGAGACCTGAAGAAGATACAGGAAATCGGCACAGGATATTTCAAGCACGCTTTCATCTCGCTCGGGCTTGACGAATCGAAAGTGGATTTTGTTTTGGCGAGCGAACTTTACGACAGCGAGTATTGGAAAGAGGTTTTGAAAGTCGCGAAAGACACCACGATAAAACGCATGCTCCGATGCATCACGATAATGGGCAGGAAAGAGGGCGATGCGACATCATCGGCTGTGGTTCTCTACCCTGCGATGCAGGCAGCAGACATCTTCATGCTCGACGTGCAGATAGCACATGCCGGGATGGACCAGCGGAAGGTCCACATGCTCGCGCGGGAGCTTTCGCACTCGTACAAGAAGGATTTCGTCGCTGTGCATGGTCACTTGCTCCCGGGTCTCCAAGGAACGCAGAGGATGAATCCGACTGCCAACGAAGAGGAGAAAGAGAACGCACTCATCGATGCCAAGATGAGCAAGAGCGTCCCGAACAGCGCGATATTCATCCATGATTCCGAGGAAGAAATCAAATCCAAAATCAAGAAAGCGTATTGCCCTGAGAAAATAGTGGAAGGCAACCCGATAATCGAATACGCGGAATATCTCGTCCTCCGCGATAATAAGATGAAGATCGAGCGCCCTGCGAAATTCGGGGGCGACCTTGAAATCGTGGATGCGGAAGAGCTGAAGCGCGTCTACCTGGATGGCAAACTCCACCCGATGGATCTCAAGAACGCCGTCTCGCGCGAGCTCTGCGATATATTGAAACCGAGCAGGGAGTATTTCGCGAAGAACAAACAATATCTCGAGCAGATAAGCGCCAAGGATATAACACGATGAATGCGCACCTCAAAATACGCCGAACCGATATTTCACGAAGTTTTAAAAACCTCAGAAACCTTTAGCGTTCCGATGGACGAGCAGAAAAAAACAGCTCCCAAGGACCAGGGTACGAAAACGACCGAGGTGAAAGAGCAGGAATCCAGGGACACTCTGGCTTCAAGGCAGGGCGAATTCCCCATCCCTGAATTCAAGACGATGACGGAAGCGCTCCAGAGCACGCAGATAGCCCTCGACACTTACGACGACATCTTCTCTGACTTCGACCCGTCCCCATATGAGACGCGCATCCTGTCCGACGACTTCCTGACCGAGCTCCTGAAGCGCTACGCCGAGACGCACAAAGGGGAGCTGCAGGTCATCTTCACGATACCTTCGGATCTCCGTTCCGAGAAGACCGAAGGCATAGTGAAGAAGAGGATCAAGGATTATTTCAAGGCCCGCCATGTGAAACTGAAGAAGCAGGTCGAGGAGGACCGGAAAAGGGGGATGATGCGCGTCGCTGTGGCTGTGTTCGCA
>CAILMU010000005.1 GCA_903835325.1 uncultured Microcaldota archaeon
AAACCGAATGATTCGGAACAAAAAGACTCCCCGCGCTCGAGTTCGAGTGGTCTGGTTTGGTCAGCCTCGGCGATACGCTCGGACAGCAGGAGATTGAAGACGTGGGATTGGACGGCGTGGATGAATAGGAGAAGCATCCCGCGCGGAAGCTGTTTGAATGAGCCGAGATAATCGCCGGGATTTTTTGAAAGATAAGCGACCATAGAACGCTCGAGGCGGAGATGTTTGGGGAAATAGTTGAGAGCGCGGTTGAAATCAAGGTCAGCTCTCAATTGCTCCCTCGCTTGCCTCGCCTCGTCGTTCTTTTCGCCAACGCTATCGCAGATGTATGAAATGGCTGCGCTTTCGAATTCGTTCTTCAGCAGTTTGAGACCGATTTCGTGGGTGTTTTTCCTGGTCGAGCCGAATCGCTGGGAGCCGAAATAATTCGGGAAAATACCCCCCAAATCCGATTCGATTTCTTTAACGCGCTCGCCCGCTCCAGAATCCGCATCTTTGATTCTTATCGTGAACCGGTTTCCGAGAAGGCTTCCTATCCGGACTTTGTCTTTCGCCACCCATGCGCCCCGTATCGATATATCCTTTATTTTCAGCGATACGACCGCGCTCTTTTGGATTCCGCTTGCGGATGCGAGCTGGATGGTTCTGGCAACTTTATCCTTATTTCCCGCTACGCTGAATTGTTTGTGGGTGCAATGGAGGCGCTTCGCGATTTCGGAGATGACTGATGATGTCGACCAGTCACGCTTCTCCAAAATAAAACGAGTGAAACGGCCCCCGGGTTCATCCGGAAACGAAAATGTTTTCCCAAGTTCAAGCACGGTTCCACCTTCGAGAATCTCCTCTACCAGGAAATCCTCTGGCTGGGATTTGAGATGGCCCCCGATGCCAGGGGTTTTCGAAAAATAGGGAAGGCGGTGCGGCCATATGTCGCTTTCTTCCATGTCAGATCGCCCTCAGAAGATCCGCTTTCGTGATTATCCCGACGACCTTCCCCTGCCTCTCGACCAGGACAGCGCTGTAGTGGCGGAGCAAATCGATGACGACATCCGAAAGCGAGTTGGCAGGTATCACCGGCAGGCTTTCGCGCATGATCTTGCTGACAGTGAGCATCTTCACGTCTCCGCTATGGCTCGCGAGGAGATCGACCATCAGGCTGTCTGACAGGCTGCCCACGCACCGCCCGCCTTCCATCACAGGAAGCTGGGAGATGTTCTTCGAGCGCATTATGGACGATGCACGGTGAAGCGTGTCCGACGGCGAAATCGAGATGAGATCGGGGGTCATGATGTCGGTTGCCCTCTTCTTGTCCTTGCTCTTCAGCCTTGAAAGCGCATCATTGATCCGTATTACCTTGGAATAGGCAGGGTCTATCTTGCCGCATTCTATCTTCGCGATCATAGATTGCGAAACGCCCGCTAGCTTCGCCAGGGCCTTCTGCGTCAGGCCGAGCTGCCTCCTCATCCTCCCGATTCGTTCGATTTCGAGCATAGAAATTCCGATTAGAATATTGTTTGCAAAATAATATAAATATAGGAATGTGGCAGCAACAATCCCTAGGTGGTTTTGATGGTGCATGGATTGGAAACATTAAAGGCATTGAACAGCAAGGCATCAGCGCATAAGGAAGTGGCGAAGGTGCCGGTTCCGGATGCCATCGCACTGCACCCGGCGGCTGCAAGGAGATTTGTCAACTCTCCCTGGCCCAAGGAGTCGCGCGCCAAGAATCAACCGGATGTCTTCGCTACGTACGCGGAGAGTTCGGCCGAGCCGTTCAAAGGGAAGGCGCTCCATGAAGATAGGCAGCCCTGAGCTTCAGGCGCATGAGCGGACGAGCTTTGCGCAATTGTCCCTTTTTTCCTATTCCCGATTTCTCGATTTCCGCTTTCTCTTTAAAACATTCGATAGCATACTCTCTTCCGTGGTTCTATGTCGAAGAAGATACTGATTACATCGGCCCTTCCTTATGTCAACAATGTGCCTCATCTTGGCAACATCATCGGTTGCGTGCTATCCGCAGACGTTTTCTCCCGCTACTGTCGCTCACGAAAATATGAATGCCTCTACATATGCGGCACGGATGAATATGGCACAGCGACTGAGATCAAGGCGCTCGAAGAGGGCGTCACGCCTGCCGAGATCTGCTCCAAATACTATAAGATACACAAGGAAATCTACGAATGGTTCGGAATCAGATTCGACATCTTCGGCCGGACATCGACCGAGAAGCACACCCAGATAACGCAGGAGATATTCAACGACCTCTACACCAACGGGCATATCATCGCAGAAGAGATAGAGCAGTTCTATGACGAGAAGGCAGGCATGTTCCTGGCCGACCGATATATAGAAGGCGAATGCCCGCATTGCCACTATGACGGGGCCAGAGGCGACCAGTGCGACAAGTGCGGGAAACTGCTGCATCCGACAGAGCTTATCGAGCCGCACAGCAAGATCACAAAGACGAAACCGATACTGAGGAAGACCAAGCACCTGTTCATAGACCTGCCGGGGATAGAGAAGGAGCTTGCCCCCTGGATAACAGGCAATTCGGTCGCTGGGTTCTGGAGCGAGAACACGAAAAAGATCGCCATGGCCTGGCTCGCTGAAGGGCTGAAGAAAAGGGCGATAACGCGCGATTTGAAATGGGGCGTCCCGGTCCCCCTCAAGGGATACGAGAATAAGGTTTTCTATGTGTGGTTTGATGCGCCGATAGGATATATCTCGATCACGGCGAACCTGACAGATAACTGGAAAGACTGGTGGATGAACCCCAAGGGAGTCGACCTCTACCAGTTCATGGGGAAGGACAATGTGCCTTTCCACAGCGTCATCTTCCCCTCCACCCTGATGGGCACGCATAAATCATGGACGCTCGTGCATCATATGAGCACTACGGAATTCCTGAATTATGAAGACGGCAAGTTCTCGAAATCAAAGCAGATAGGCGTCTTCGGCGACGATGCCATGAAATCCGGGGTGCCTGCGGATGTCTACAGATACTACCTCCTGTCCAACCGGCCCGAGCAGGCAGACACTAATTTCAGCTGGGATGATTTCTCGGACAAGAACAACAGCGAACTCCTTGCGAACCTCGGCAACCTGGTGAACAGGACGCTCGTTTTCGTGAAGAACAATTTTGACGGGAAGGTGCCTTCAGGAGAGCCCAACGAGAAGGATAAAGTATTCCTGGATGAACAGAAGAAGGTAAGGGAGGAGATAAGTGCAGACCTCGAGAAGGTGCGTATCAAGGATGGCCTCCACAAGATCATGCATCTCTCGAAGAATACGAACAGGTATTTCCAGGACAACAAGCCATGGGAGCTTGTGAAGAGCGACAAGGCGCGCTCTGGCGCTGTGATACGCATACTCGTCTCGCAGGTGAAGGATCTCGCGATACTGACAGAACCATACCTTCCTCAGACGAGCAAAGAGATGTTCTCGCAACTCGGGCTCGAGACGCAGAGATGGGATGGACTCGGCATATTGCTTGATGGGGGGCACGCTATCGGGACCCCGAAAGCGCTCTTCAGGAAGATAGAGCCGAAAGAGACCGCGGAACTGCGATCGCGCTTCTCCGGGAAAGGCGAAAAGAAAGAGGAAGAAAAGCCTGCGATTCATTTCAAGGACCTGGACCTGGAAATAGGGGAGATTTTAAGCGTCGTGAAGCATCCGAATGCTGAGAAGCTGTTCGTGGAGCGGGTCAAGCTCGGCGGTGAGGAGAGGCAGATAGTCTCAGGCCTGGTCGGCTATTATCTTGCCGAGGAGCTCGTAGGCAAGAAGGTCGTGATTGTCAAGAACCTGAAACCTGCGCTTTTGCGAGGGGTCGAATCTAACGGCATGCTGCTTGCAGCAGAAGGCAGGGAGCTTGTGCCGAACAAGGTGCAGAAAGGCGCAGGTTTCGAGAAAGGCGCTGTCGAAGTGATATTCTGCGAAGGCTGCACCCCTGGGCAGAAAGTGACGAGATTGGGCGAGAAGAGCGAGCCGAAATCCCTTCTCACGATCGATGATTTCAGGAAAGTCAAGATCGAGGTCATGGATTTTCTGATCATGAGCGAAGGGAAAGGATTGGTCTGCGGCGCCCATGAACTGAGATTTCATAATGTGAAGGAAGGCATAGTCGGTTGAAGTCGTGATTCGGATGAAGAATTCGGAGTAGGAAATATGAGACCGCTTTATGCATTTCTGTTTTTCCTTGCCGGGACGATCATGCTGATGCTCCTCTACCGCAACGAGCTCCTTCTTTTCGGCCTCATGTCTGCATGCGCGCTCGCTTGCCTTCACATGGATAAGTGGAAGAATGCCAAACGATTCCTAGCGGCGATGCTGATAGGCGGGACATGTGAGAATATCGCTGTGATGATAGGGGGCTGGCATTATTCTTTTTCGCACTACCTATATGCGCCACTCTGGCTCCCTGTCGGATGGGGCATGGCCTATATATTCCTGTGCGACATGGTACCGAAAAAAGCTGAAGGGCGCTACAAGTTCAGGATGGGCAAGGATGAAGCGATTGGGCTGTTCCTCTCGCTTGGAGGCATCTTCCTCGCATTCAGCGGTTCGTTCTTGACAAGCTATTACCATTTCGACGAGATGGGGGTCCTTATCGGGTTCATCGGGGTGACTGTCGGGCTTTTCATAATCGGTTTCTACAGACTTTCAGATATCAAGGCAGGGCTGGTGGCTGCATCCCTGGGGACCGGCATGGAGAGCTTGTGCATAATAGCAGGGAATTGGCATTACATGAGCGCGGTGTTCAGGACTCCGATGTGGCTTCCGCTATGCTGGTTCAATGCATTCCTGATAATGAGAAGGATAATAGAAAGATGAGAAAAAAACTTGGATAAGAACTCAGCTGACCAATACGCCGTTCACTATCCCGTCCTGGCCCACGCGGTTCGTGACCCTGACTTTCCCCAGCTCGGTCTCCACGACCGCACCGCGGGTCACGACGTTCATACGCACGTACTCGGGATTCGGGCTGTCAAGGACACGGATCATCTTCACCTGCTTCATGCCGGTCTTGGAGACGACATTGACCATGGATGCCTTCTTCAGCTTTATACCGAGAGCCCCGCCCCTTCCGCGGACGCTCTCCTTGACGTCTTTTGCCGCGACTTTCGTGGATGCGAAGACGCCTCCCAGGTGCGCGACCTTCTTGGCCTTGAACTTCCTGGTCCTTCCGCCGGTACCGGCCGTCACTTTCTTCCCATAAGGCTGATGATATTGATACATAATCACGCTACCTCTTGAAGTAGATTCATCAAAATAATGACGGGGGGGATTTTAAAAACTATTTGTTAAAGCGCTTCCCATGCGGATAATCAGGATGAAGAGCGATATCGCGAAAGAGAGGATGCGCGCATTGATGGATGAAATCGATGCGATTGCGATAAAGAGCGATACCGTACGCTCGGGAGAAGAGACCGAGCTCGCTTATCATCTCGCGAAAAAATCATTCGAAAACAAGAAAAACATCGCGCGTTCGCTCCGATACGAATTCCTTCTCTGGCTGACCGGTAAGAACGACATAAAATCCGCCATGGGGATGAGCGCGCCGAAGGATTCGGCGAACACGGAGACGGGGGAGTTCTTGTTGGTCGTATTCGCGGACGAGCGGAAAAAATCAGATGAGGAAATCGCTGGGATTTTCAACGCAAAACTGCTTCCTCTTGGATTGGAGAAAAAGTCCGATGCCTTATCGCTCGAACGGATATCGCTGTCGCGGATCTGAAATAAATGTGAAAAAATTCGGGTTTTCATATCCCTAGCTGCTTCTTCAGGGCATCCTGGTCTATCGGTATCTCTATCCCCAGAACCTTGTGGATGAACATGAACATCTCTACGATCTTGGATTTGTCCTTCGTTATCTTCTCCGCCATCTGCTTGATGGTGAGCTCTTTGCCTATCAGCTCGTAGAACATCAGCCCTTCCTTGCCGTAGCGCTTGTACACGGCATAGCCGTCCTCCCCATACTTCTTGCGCACATCCGCCCGGGGCGCCGGCTTAATTATGACCATGCCGTTCTGCATCATGAAATCCACGGTCTCTTTCACAGTATAAAGAGGCATGTCGAGGGCGAGCGCGATATCTATCATGTCGTTCTTGCCATCCATCCGGTCCAGAATCTTGCCCCCCTTTTCCCCGTATTTCAGCATTATCTTGGCTTTCATCTGCATCGATTTCACAAAATCCAGGGGCGCCTTGATGGGCGTCTCAAGCGGCGATGGCACCGGCCCCGCGCCTTCTGCCATCTCCTCCCCTTCGATCATCGGATTGAAGCCGGCCGCGCTCTCCTTGGACTCTTCGGCAGGGGGCGGGACCTCGCCCATCGCCGTCCTGCCTGCGGAAGGTTGCGTCCCTCCAGGGGGAGCTTTGGGGTAATCAAGCTTTATGATGCCCTGCTCGTCCATGAAATCCAATATCTCGACCAGTTTAGATTCGGTCAGGCCCGTCTCGCGCATTATCTCTTCGGCAGTGCGCTGGCCGTCTATGAGCGTGTACACCTGGAGACCGACGTCCCCGTATTTATCAGATATTATCTTCTCGACCGGGCTCATGCCCCCTGCCTCGGCACCGGAACCTCCGGCGCCGCCGGCTTCCGGCTGCTCAGAAGGCGTTATCTCCTCTTCCCCGGTGGCAGCTTCCCCGGAGTCTTCAGGCTTCTCGGATTCGATTTCGATCCCGGATTCTTCAGGCGTCTTTTCTTCCTCTTCCGCCGGAGCTTCTTCCGAGACCTCTTCCTCGTTCGTCTCGCCTTCTTCTTCCTTCCCGCCCCTCTCCGCGCCTTCAGTGGCCTCTCTTTCGCCTTCGACTTCCTCTCTGTCGCGTTCGGCTTCGGCCCCTTCCTCGTTGCTGATCGGTCTTATCTCGTCCTCTTCTTCGATCGGCCTTATCTCGACATCTTGCTCGGCCTTGGCTTTGCCGGCCTCGCGGCCTTTCATGCCCTTCCTGGCAGGTTTCGGCTCCTCCTCTTCTGGGAGTATCGGGGCGATCTCAGGCGCTAACTCTTCCGAGATACCCTTCTCGGGCGCTTCCTCTTCGCGTTTCTTCACCTTCGCGCCTTTCTTCTTTGAGAACGGGATCTCGGGAGCGGGCTTTTCGGCTTCGGCCGCCTCTTCCTCCTCGGGAATCTCCGGTCCGACAGGCTGCTCTTCGGCTGGCTGCTCCTCGGCCGGCGTTTCCTCGCCGCCAAGCTCGAAGCGCTCCTGCGGGATGTTCTGGCCCGGCCCCTCATGCCCGCCTTTTTGTTTCGCGCCTGCAGGCTCCAATTCTATCATGCCGGCATCGCGCATGTAATCTATTATCTGGGCGAACAGGCCCTCGTCCATGCCGAGGTCCTTGCGGAGCTCTTCCGTGGTCCTTTTCCCTGTTATCGCCTTGTAGACCTGGAGGCCCACTTCGCCGAATTTCTTGAGAAGCATGTTTTGATTCTTGAACCGCTGCAAGGGCCCCTTCTCGTGTTTGATGATCTTATAATCAGCGCCGTCTGCCATCTCAACCACTCGCACATCGGGTAAGGATCGTTTGGTAAATGAATATCATCAGAATCTTTATTAACATACTCAATTTATATAAGCCCATGGAGTTCGACGAGCTACTGATAACCACGGGTGTCGATGCGCTCGTGCGCCTGATCCGCGAAAAAGGGAAGATCGAGCTTGATGAGGCTTCGTCGCTCCTGAACATCCCTCCCGAGACCCTGCAGGAGTGGGCGCGCGTCCTAGAAGAGGAGGGCATAATCAAGCTGGAGTACAGGCTCACCAAAGTCAACCTTGTCTGGCTGAAGCCGACCGAAGAGGAGATTATCTCCGAGAAAGAGTCTTTCCGGGAAGAGAAAGGCGGCCTCGAGAAGGAGGTCGATGCATTCCGGGGCAGGACCATCGAGCAGGGGAAAGAGATAAGCGACCTGAGGCAGTCGTTCTCCGAGTTCTATTCGAAGGCTTACCCAAGGATCGAGAAGCTGGAGAAGGCGGTATCAAGCGGCTCAGCGCCCTCCGCATCCGCTCTTCCGGCCGGGCAACGCAGGCCCGAGGAAGTGATCGCCGATTATTCCGGGAGATTGGAGCGCTTCGGCGCGGACATCGATTCCATCAGGGGAGCCCTCGGCGGCATCAGGAGCGACATCGAGAGCGTGGGGATAGAGCGCAAGGCGAAGGATGCGGCAGACCGGATGGAGAGGATGGATTCCATCAGACAGGAATTCAGCGCGCTCGAGAAGGAATTTTCTGAAGTCAAGAAGAAATCCGCAGGCGCCACGCCATCCGAAGGCGCTATGCCGAGCTCTGCCGAATTCAGGAAGAAGTTCGATGGGATAAAGAAGGACGTCGCATCCGTGAAAGCCAAAAGCGCGCAGATCCGCGAGGACATGATAAGCCTGCACGAGAGCTCCGAGATATTGAAAGGCGTCGCTGAATCGATAATGGGGAGCGAGGAGAAGGTGCAGGGCATCCAGGATGAATTGGATTCATTGAACAAGCAGTCGGATGCTCTCCTGGAGAAGGCGAATGCCATATCCGAAAAAGTCAAGGAGAGCGCAGATATCTCGGAACGCCTTGCCGGAACCATCACGACGGCCAAAGGCGTCCTGACCCGCTTCCCCACCCAAGCGAAGGTGATGGAGGAGCTGGACAAGATGAAGGCCATCGAGAGCAATCTGCTCGAGAAGACGGATGCCATGGAGGGCCTCCTCAGCGCCACAGGGGGGCGGGCTATGAGCGTCAAACAGCTCACGGATACCACCAAGAAGATGGAGACCAAGGTCGGTGAGATGCGCGCAGAGATAGAAGCGCTCGAATCGAGCCTCGAGGACGAGAAGGCGACCTATCTCGCGTTCCAGAAAATCAAGGAGCGCATCGTGCCCTCCATAGAAGGATACCAGAAGCAGATAAGCGGAATGGAGAGCGAAATCGGCAAGATACAGATAGACGCGGTCAAGCAGAAGGAGTCCCTGAAGCAGGACAGCGAGAAGATACAGCAGATGCTCAAGGAGCCCGGCACCGTGGAAGCGATGAAGGTCGTCGGGGAGATAGAGGTGAAGAGGAAGGAGCTCGATGAGATAAAGCAGACGCTGGACGAGCTGTCGGACACGTCCGACAACCTCACGAAAAGGATAACCCTGCTCTCGCAGCAGGCGAAGCTGGTCGAGATACGCGCAGGCCCGGCGGCTCCGGCAGGACCTGCAGAGACCGAGAACAAGAAAGAGGAGATCCGCCATCAGCTGGAGCTGAGCGAAGCCGAGGAGCTCGAATTCCGCAGGAAGCGCGAGGAGCTCAAGAACCTCATCAAGAAGCTCTGGGAGAGCGGATAGGGAGCTAAGTGATAAGGCATATAGCAGGATATCCTGGTGATTATCGATATGGCCGGTGCAAAAGACAATGAAAAAGCGAGGACGGACAGGGAGACTGACCCGAATGGCGAGATGCAGGGGCCGGCGGTCGCCGTTCCAGCAGGAACAGGTGGAAAACCAACGCTCACGACCTACTCCTTCAAGAGCGAAGGCCTTCCGGTCGAAGTGAAGATACTCCGGGGCACTGATTATGTCCCGCATTACGATATCTCGATACCGGGGATCGCCGAAGGCACGAAACTCATCCTCGAGACGAAGCTGAAAGGCGAGCTCGTCACGGAAGTGAAGCTGGATATCAGCGAGATGCTGGACCCAAAAAGGTTCGAAGAGGTGAAGGCGAGATTCCTGCAATCTGCAAAGAGGATAATCACCCGCAACTTCCCCTCCCTGGCAGACGACAAGAAGGAGATACTCGCAGTCTTCATGCTCCAGAACACGCTTGGCCTGGGCGAGATGGAGGCGCCGCTTGCCGACGAGCAGCTGGAAGAGATAGTGGTCAACAACGCCCATGACCCGGTCTGGGTATACCACAAGACATTCGGATGGTGCAAGACGAATATCCGGATAAAGAGCGAGGACATGATCTATGATTACGCATCCACGATAGCGAGGAAGGTAGGGCGGCAGATAAACGTCCTCAACCCAACGCTCGATGCGCACTTGTCCACGGGAGACCGTGTGAACGCGACGCTCTTCCCCATTTCGAGTTTCGGGAACACGATAACGATAAGGAAATTCTCCAAGAACCCCTGGACGATAACGAGGTTCATCAAATCGAAGACGGTCTCCCCGGAGGTCGCGGGCCTCATATGGCTCTGCATCCAGAACGAGCTCTCCCTGCTGGTCACCGGAGGCACCGGAAGCGGGAAGACGTCGTTCCTGAATGCCATGTCAGGCCTCATACCTGCCAACCAGCGCATCGTCACTATCGAAGACACGAGAGAGCTCACGCTCCCGTCCTTCCTCCATTGGGTCCCGATGACGGTGCGCGAGCCGAACCCGGAAGGCAAAGGCGAGGTGACGATGCTGGATTTGATGGTGAACGCGCTCAGGCAGAGGCCCGACCGCATCATCGTCGGGGAAATCAGGCGCCAGAGGGAAGCCGAGGTCATGTTCGAAGCCATGCACACCGGCCACAGCGTCTATGCGACATTGCATGCGGATAACTCGGACCAGACGATTTCCAGGCTCACCAACCCTCCGATAAACATACCGCGCGAGATGCTGGACGCGCTTGCCGGGCTCGTCGTCACGTTTAGGCACAGGAGGCTCAATATCCGCAGGGTGCTCGAGTTCTCCGAAGTGACATCCAAAGGCGATGCGAACGTCATCTACAGGTGGGACCTGAAGAGCGACAAGATAAAGCTCGTCGGCGAAGCGAGGAGGCTTGTGGACATCCTATCGCTATATGCAGGGATGGACGAGAAGGACATCGAGGAGGATGTCGCCGAGAAGGCGGCCATCCTGAACTGGATGGTGAAGAACGATTACGACGATGTGGACCAGGTCGGGCGCATCGTTTCGCACTACAACATGGACCCGCAGGAGATAATCGATGCGGCGGCAAAGAACAAGCAATGGGATTTCGGCAAGTCGAACTGGTAGCGTTAAAGGCCATGCAACCGTATATAATATTTGGTTGGGGTATGGTATAGCAGTATCAAGGTGCACAAATAGATGTCAAGCGGATTCGAGATGGCGGCCGATGAGGCCAAACGGCTGGAGAGGAAGGCGGTCGGCTACGCCCCGTACAAGGGCAGGGGCGAGATAGCCTCGACGATAGACCTCGAGCCGAAGGATTATATCGACCTCACTTACCCCGATCTCCTGAACATGTACGAGCGGACCGAGAAGATCCTGAGCGCGATGGGGATGCTCACGGCCGCAGCTGGCGCAGCGGCGCCGGGGCAGGGCGCGATCATCGCTCCGAGCGCCAGAAGCGAGGAGGTCGAGAGCAAGCTCAAGGAGATAACGAGCGAGAGCCTCCAGAAGGCAGAGGAGATGGGGATGGAGCCCCTCTCAATGGCTCCGCCTCCGCAGAAAACCCCTGAGGAAGAGATCCGCGCGGCAGGCCCGGTGGAAATCGAGAAAGAGCCTGCCAAGATGGAGATAGAGTTCGAAGAGCATGCGGCCAAAGAGACAATCACGCTTGAGAAAGAAACCGAGAAGCCGTTGCTTCCGGCTCCAGAGAAAGAGATCACGCCCGAGAAGCAGTTTGAGATCCGCGAAGAGGGCAAGGAGACCGGACTCGAGGAGAAGCAGGTTGCGGAAGAGAAGAGGATGGAGGAGATAGGGAGAACTGAACGCATCAAGCCGGAAGCGCCCGCCCCCGAAACGCAAGAGACCATGGAGCAACCGAATCAACCTCTTGAGAAACGGATGATAATGGCGGCTGTCCCCCCGGCGCTCCGCGAGAGCCCTGATGAGGCCGCCACCAAAAGATATGACAAGATAGAGGAGCAGATAATGGCGACCCTCGGCGGCGCCACGGATGAGGTCACCCTGAAGAAGAGGATGCTCGAGCTGACCAAGGAGCTCTTCAAGGAGAAGAGCATGAACCGCAGGGAGCAGATAAAACTGGAGATAACCGTCCTCAAGAACATGCTCACCCACGCGCAGGAAGGGGGGATGGGCAAACGGAAAGCCAGGAAGGATTCCGCTGCGGATGCGCATGGCCATGTCCTGGATACCATCATAAGCTCGCAGCAGGCCGAGATATCCCAGACCAAAGACACGATCATAGATTCCTACAAGAAGCAGATAGCGCAGACGAAGAGCAAGTTCTACAGCGAACTTTCAACGCTCGACGACCCGCTCGAACGGAAGGGCGCCCTGGACAGGTTCATCTTCTCGCTGACTTCGCTCCTCGAGCAGCTTCCTGATGTGATAAAACGGTACGAGGATTTCGCAGCGAAGAAGCACGGGGCCGAGCTCGGGAAGCTCACGGATTCCCTTGACGAGGGCGAGAAGGATATGAAAGCGCGTGCGCGAGAGCGCATGGAAAGCATCCAGGGGGGATATGTCTCTGAGTTCGGCGTGGTGAAAGCGATCATCGGGCGCGAGATAGACAACCTCATGGATGCGGCCGCCATGGATGTCCTTTCAGGGGCGCAGGCCTCTGGAGCGAAGGCGCCGGCCGGAAAGGACGCGGAGATACGCGAGACGGTCGATGAGATAAACAGGATGGGTGAGAGCGCCCTGCTCAGCTATTTGAACTCCAAAGACGCCGGATATTATAAGGAATACGAAGGGAAACAGGTATCCAAGGCCGAGGCTGTGATGAAAGCCAAGGCTTTGATCGGCATGGAGAAAGGGCTCGAAAAAGACACAATCGACAAATATTTCGGATTGGGGGCGATGTGAGAGTGGGGGGCATGAGGGCAGGCGCAGTGGCTATAAGCGCGTTATCCAGCTCAGCGGCTGCGCCTCCGAAAAAGAAGAGCCCGCTCTTCTTCATCGCCGAGCTCCTGGCGCCGAGGTTCCCCGACCTCCGGCAGAAGCTGCGCCTCGCCGACATGAAGTCCGAACCGATCGAATATCTCGACCGGACGGTGTTCTCTTCTGTGTTCATCTCCGTCGCGCTCATAATCGTATCATATCTATTGTTGAAGGACCAGATACCGGCCTATCTCGCGGGCAACCTATCCCTCTTCCTGATAACTGTCCTGGGCCCGATAATCATCATTCCGCCGATTGTCTTCGGATACCTCATGCTTTACCCTGATGCCGCGATCATGAGAAGGCAGAAGGAGATAGATTATGAGATAGTATTCGCATGCAGGCATATCGCGATAGCCCTGAAATCTGGGATGCCCCTCTTCGACTCTTTCGTCGGGGCCAGTTCCGGATACGGCGTGGTGAGCAAGGAGTTCGCAAAGATAGCGGACAAGGTGGTCCTCGGGGTCCCTGCCGCGCAGGCGATACGGGAGACCACGCAGGACAACCCTTCCAGATATTTCACCAGGGTCATGATGCAGATAGCCAACTCGCTCTCGAGCGGGGCGGATGTCGGCGGGTCCCTGGACAGCGTGCTGGACCAGATATCCAAGGAGCAGATGATATCGCTCCGGGAATACAGCCAGAAGCTGACGCCGGTGGTCATGTTCTACATGGTCTTCGGCATAATCGTGCCATCCCTCGGCGTGGTGCTGGCGACCGTGATATTCTCGGCCCTCAGCGGAGGGAGTTTCGGGTTCTCACGCGTGGTGCTCGTGCTGGTGTTCCTGCTGATAGCGGTCATCCAGTTCCTTTTCCTCGGCTACATAGACAGCTCGAGGCCGAAATACCTGATATGATGGATTGATGGAAATGAGCAGCGACAACGTTTTCGAGAAGGCCGGCAGGGTGTTCTTCAGCCGGGAGCGCATACGCGAGCTCGAGCGAGACCTGAACGCAGCGGGCATCAACATGCCTGCGGATTCGTTCGCAGGTTTCGCTGCCCTCGAGATAGTCATAATATCGGTCGTCCTGACGCTCCTGTTCCTCGTCTACCAGCCGGTCTATGGTTTCATCTCCGGTTCCATCCTCCAATTCATCCCGCTCGACAATCCGGCGATACTCGGGATCATACTCGCTTTGCTCGCGTTCATCCTGTCCATGATGATCGTGTATCTATCCACCATGACCTTGATCGCCACGTTCCTGACCATGAAGACCGAGGATCGGCGCAACAAGCTCGAGACGATGCTCCCGGATTTCCTGGGCCTCGTATCCTCCAACATCAAGGCCGGGATGACGCTGGACCAGGCGATGTGGTACTCGGCCAAACCTGAGTTCGGGCTTCTGGCCGATGAGACCAAGTCCGCGATCAAGGGAAGCTTCAGCGGAGAATCGCTTGGCGTGTCGCTGGACCGGCTGGCTATGAGGTTCGACTCCCGTACCTTCAGGCGGACCGTGCTCCTGCTGAAACAGGCATCAGCGACAGGCGGCCAGCTGACCGATGTATTGGAGCGCACATCGGAGGATGTCCGGAACACGAACACGGTGAAGAAGGAGATAGCCGCCTCGCTTGTGATGTACGAGATATTCGTGCTTTTCGCTTCCGTCGTCGGGACGCCTTTCCTTTTCGCCGTCGCTTATAAACTCGTCGAGATATTCGAGAAGATCGCCCCCCAGGCAGGCGCCGGATTGAGCGGAGGGGCGGGCGTAGGAGCTATCGGCGGGGTTTTCTCGTCCATCGCCTCCATAAAGGTGAGCGGCGGGATAATCAGCTCGGGCGATTTCCTTCTGTTCACGATACCGACGATATTCATCACGGCCCTGATATCGTCTTTCATAGTGAGCGTGATTCGGACAGGGACAAGGAACCAGGGGATGAAGTATTTCCCGTTCGTCCTGGTGTGCTCCTATCTCGTCTACTGGTTGGCCGTAACGGTTATAACAGCATTGTTCTCATCATTTGCATAATGATATTGATCAAGAGGTTTTGATATGGTTAGGAAGGAGAAAAAGGCTTCACGATCCGGAAACGGCGCGCGCATGCCAAAGGCAGGGGGATACAGGAAGGGCCAGGCCATGATGGAATACCTGATGACCTACGGCCTCGCATTGTTCATCATTGTCGTAGTCATCGGCATTCTGGTGGCTGTGGTGCTTCCGATGCTGAACCCGCCGGACTCGTGCAACTTCACGCAGCCGGGCTTCAGCTGCAAGAAGGTCGTGGTGGCTGATAATCAGTCCTCGACGGCCGGAGATACAAAGATCGTCTTCCAGCTCAACAACGAAGCAGGGCGTGGTGTCAGCATATTCAAGGTCCTGTGCACCGAAGCGCCTATCGGGAATGTCCAGATGGGCATGATGAGCGTGCCGCCGTACACCTGGAGCATCTCTGACCCGGGCCTGGCGATTGCTGCCGGGGGATCGAAGAGCTTCGGCAGCCTGACAGCGAGCGATGTGAAGGCGAAAATCATCTGCCTCAAGCAGGACAACACTCCCGTCACCCTGGCTGTGAACTCCAATTTCAAGGGGACCTTGGCGATCGAGTACAAATACGACGATGATGTGACTGGCGCACCGCACAGGATCGCGACAGCCACCATCACGGGAACCGTGCTCGGCGAGTGATGAACCGGACGCTTTTTGGTTTTTTATTATTTTTCTATTTTTTCTATTATTTATTTTTTTCATTTTAATTCGATATTTCTTGTTTTCCCAGCACTCCGAAAGCAGGGCTAGAGGCAGTATAGGGTCTTAAAGTATTCAGAAAAAATATAGAAAAAGCGCCATATCGAGCGCTTTCGCCCGCGTCGCATGGCGCCTCACTTGCCGCATTGCTTCCCTTTGGGCTCCGGGGATGGGGGCTCGCTCGACCCGCACCTGAGATGGGATATCGTCCATGGCGAGACCGAAACAGACACTCTGCAGGCGCTTGGAAGATTGTGGGGGTTGAACGAGGGTTTCTTGTCATCCCAACCATGAACATTGCCTGGAATCGGGAACGTCTCTTCGTTGCCATCCCTCCGTTCCGCAGCCTGTTCCCCACTCTTGCAATAGACCCTCATGGGGGTCAGATGTCCGATGACCGTGCCGACCACATCGCCGCTTGGTGATACCATGAATTCAGCGCTCGCACCGAAAGTGAAATGTCCGGTGGGAGTCGCCTGCAGGGGAAGTCCCATCTGATCTATGGCGCTATTTACATAGAAAGCTGCCACTGAACCTTTGAGTACATATGACGGGCACTGCGGGATTGGAACCGGGGCTTTGGCAGACGCTTCTGGAGAAGTTGCTGCGGGCTTGAACGCCGCATACGCGTATCCGCCGCTCTTCTTGCTTTCGGTGGTTGTCTCAAGCGGGACATCCGATTTGATTTCCATGCCCTCGTTCTTCGGGCATAACGCATCCTGGCCCGATTTGATGGAATTGACTTCTCGTTCGAGGCGGTCGAGTTTTTGATTCGCGCTCGCAAGGACGGCTGATTGGGTGCGCAACGTCTCGTTCAGGGTTTTATTCGATCTGCAGGATCCATAGGTGCTTGCAGCAGAACCTGCCAGAGAAATCGCTAAAACAGAACCGACTAATCGACTTGTCTTTCTAGTGTTTTCAACCATACCATCCCCTCTCTAGCAATCTATTATTGAAATATGATTAAAAATGTATCTTTCTGGGTAAGAAGTGTTTTTGAAGGCGGGAGGATGGATACGAAAAAGACTATTAGAAAAAATCGCATACGGCGGAAAAGAGTGGAACACCAGAAGAAAACCTAACTGCCGTATTTCTCAGCCTTCGCTATCAAATTCAGGATCAGCGGCACGATATCCTGGCCGTTCAGGTGGCCGAGGCCCCCATGCATGCACGCGAGCTCGTCGAAACGGCCGACCTCGTCCCTGCGCTCCTGATCGCAAGAGACCAATAACGGGACCTCATGGCCCGAGTGGGCCTTCCTGGCGCATGGCGTGGAATGATCGCCGGTGACTATCAGGCAGGCTCCGCTTTTCACAAGAATCGGGATCATCTCCTTGTCTATCCGCTCGAGGAACGCCTTCTTGCCAATGAAATCCCCGTCATGCCCGGCATTGTCGCACGCTTTCACATGCAGGAAGACCATGTCATAATCGCCTTTTATCGCCTTCACGGCAGCATCCGCCTTGCCCTTTAGATTGGTGGTCTTGGTCCCTGTGGCCCCAGGCACGATGAAAACGTCCATGCCCAGATAACGGGCGACCCCGCGGTATAGAGCGCCGCCTGCTACGCAAGCCGCTTTCAGGCCGAAACGGTCATAGAACGAAGGGACTCGTTTGAATGTCCCTGCTCCGCGAAGGAGAAGAGTGTTCGCCGGCAATGACCTGCCCTGGTTCTCAGGGGCGGCGGCGAGTATCCCTTGGATCACCTGGGTGTATTTGTTCACTATATCCGCCGTCTTATCGCCTTCGCTTGTTATCGCCGAACAAGGCTCGAGCGCGCCTGAAGATGCGTGGATGTCTGTGCCGGTGACAAAATGGCTGAGGCCAGGCCCGCGCAACACAAGGACGCCCCGGTGCTCGACCGAGTTGCGGAAAATGGCTTCGACATGGTCGATGCGCAATGATAACCTGGATGCGAGCTTCGTTGCTGTCTCCGTATCAATACGCCCTGCCCTGCGGTCCACTATCTTCCCGTTCTTCATGGTCGCGAAATTCGCCCGGAAAGCGACATCGCCTTCCTGGAGGTCGATCCCCAAACCGAGCGCCTCGAGGGGCCCGCGGCCTGGATAGAAGATCTCAGGGTCGTAGCCGAGGATATTGAGATGAGATGTATCGCTCCCAGGGACCACGAAACGCTTCACCGATGACAGCATGCCTGTGATGCCGTTCTTCGCTGCCTTGTGCAGGTTCGGGATTTTCGCCGCCTGCAGGGGCGTCTTCGGGGTCGGAAGGTCTCCTAACCCGTCTATGATGAGAAGGATGGCTTTTTTCATGATGTAGACTCGCGAACAAACAATAAAAATCTGCGCTCGGACGGGTCATTTTTGGTTTTTTAGACGGATGCGCGGGAACCCGGGCCCTTCTGGGATTTGTTGATGGCTTCCATGTTCATCCGCGTGTATTTGAGCAGCATATGCAGGTCGTGCGCGCCTATCTTCTGCACTATCTGGCCCCAGTGGACCGTCACGATATCACGGGGCCGCAATCGCTCTTGGACAAGGCGCACATCAGCCGGCTCCAGGTGGAGGCGCTCGCTTTTCTGCCTCAGGATCAGTGCCGGCTGGTTGGGATGCGCCCGAGTTATCGAGTATCGGTTCACCAGAGGGCGGTTTAGCGAAGAGACGACCACCCTCCCGAATGTCACGCAGCAGGAGTCGTAGTTCTCGATTCTGCGCTCGACCTTGTCTGTCACGAAATTCACATAGAGGGAGTTGAAACTGTGGTGAGGGACCATCCCCTCCGGGAGATTCTCTCTCAACGCGTCTATTCGTTTCCTGTTTTTTCCAGCGAGGAGGTCTTTTGAAAGGAACCTGCGGAGCGCATCTGAAGAGATATTATCCAGCAGATGGTTCCCTATCCAGAAAGCCCTGACGACATCAAGGTCGAACGGCTCGCGGTCGTTCTCGCGCGAGATGAGTTTGAGATAAGCGTAATGGGTATGGAAATCCTTCAAGGCGCGCTCGAGCTCGCGGACAGTGGAAGCGTCGCGCTCGCCGTGAATATATCGTTTAAGCGTTGCCGAAAAAGATTTCTTTCCGCAATAGCCATGCCTGTTCGGAGGATAGGCATAGAGGGCCGCGAGGACAGCCCCGGGTATCTTCTCCCCGGGCATTCAATCTACTCCGAAAATCAGCTTCCTTGATTCGGTGCGGGCATGGTCGAGCGCTTCCAGGATGCCGGATATGCGCGTCGCCATCACTGCCCCGAAAAGGATGAGCGCGAGGCCGAGACCCGCTGTCAGCGAAATACCCTTCCCCATGAATGCGAGCTCGAGGAGAGCTGTCACGACGCCTCCGATTGTGAAGATGCTTGCCGCTTTCAGGACGGGCAGGTATCTAAGCGTCGTATACCAAGCGAGCACGAAGACTGAGAGCAGCGATGATGTCACGAACAGCCAGGCGAGCATCGATGGTTCAGCTGCGAGTTGCGCTATCGCGCCCAGATCCCCAGCGAATGCCATGAATGCGATAAGTATCGACGAACCAATCAAAAGGCGCGAAATCATCACGATTCTCGGATCGATCGAGACGGCGGTCATGGCTTTTCTCGAAATCGTATATTCGAGAGCCCATAGCATCGTCGCACCCAGGACCAGGGCCTGGGGCAAACCGAAACCAAGATTGCCCGAGATAAGCAATGCGTTCCCGGCAAGGATGATGAACCCTGCGATGATATCTTTCGGTTCAGGCCTCTCTGCCAGGACCAGATAGCCGAACACGCCTGCGAACACGAAGAGCGAGCGGTATATGAACGAGCTGACGGCAGCGCCTCCGAGTTTCAAACCCCAGAAGAACATGGCGAATGGTACTCCTCCGCCTATAATCCCGATCGCAACGAGGTAGAGTAATTGTTTTTTGGAAAGCGAGCGGATCGTCTTGATTTCCTTGAAAGCGAAAACGCAGGCGAGAACCACGAGAAATAGAACCGCGACCAAATTCTTCGCGAGTGTATACGCCGTCGCATCCGCGAGCTTCAGGGCGCTGTCGTTCGCGAAAACCGAGATCCCGCTGACAAGCGCGGTTATCAGCGCAAGAATGACCCCTTTGCTCAAATCGCTTCCCCTATCCTCTGGAATGGATTTCCCGTTGGTTGGCACATCCGGGCTTTCTCGAAAAAAGGTTATAAATCAGTAAGGGCAGCAGCCAAGGCAGGACAAAATGAAAAAAGATATAAACAGGGGAGTGGCTAATCAATATGTATATTACTTGCCTAGTGGCAGGATTGGTCAGATGATATGGTCCTTTGCATAATCGCATTCGCCGTATTCGCAATAATGTCGATATTCTCGGCAAAGTACAGGCCTCTTGCTAAACAAGGCTTCGAATGCGTGTTCAGGACAGTAACGCTCAGGCCGTGCAACACAGGCCTGGACGACCATATCAAGGCCGAGCTGGTGTCAGGGGTTTTGAAATATTCCCCGAGCGGGGCGCGCATCCTGAACAAGCATTATGTCCTGTTCTCATGGATAATAGTCATCCTGAGCCTCGGAAGCCTCGCTTATACTGCTTATGGGATCTACAATTTCTATGTATACGGCAATTGCGACGGCCCGGCAGCCACCACAGCCTGCGTCCTGAACACCATCACAGGCGATTACGGCAGGTTCAGCGAGCCGACGCAGCTGGTCGCCCCTACCGATTACAGCGGCATATCGCAAGGCGATATCAACGCGCCGATAAAGATAATCGAGTTCGGCTGCTTCACCTGCCCGTACACCAAAGAGGCCGGGCCCACGATGAGCCAGGTCCTCTCGAAATACAACGGCTCTGTCTATTACGCGTTCAAGCCTTTCCCGCTCCCGAACCACAACAACAGCTACGATGCTGCGAGGGCGGTTCTCTGCGCCAGGGACCAGGGGAGACAATACGAGCTCCAGAACCTCATCTTCAGGCAGCAGGACGTATGCAGGGAGAGCGGGAGCATGGAGATAAAGACCCTCGCCCAGGACGCTGGCCTGAATATGAGCGCATTCGACCAGTGCTATGACAACAAAATGACGAACGCCGAACTGGATAGATACATCCAGCAGGGCAAGGACGCCCACATCTATGCCACGCCGACATTCTTCGTGAACGGCAAAGCTGTGGTTGGGCCGAAATCCCTTGAGCAGTTCGAGTGCGTCCTCAACGATAAAAAGGACTTTGTAACACAAGTGAAGTGCTTCATAGACGGGATGGGTTGAACAAATGGCTGATTTGAGGAATGTTCGGAAGGATTTCCCGATACTCTCCAGATACCCTGAACTCGTCTATCTGGACAGCGCCTGCACTTCCCTGAAACCTAACCAGGTGATAGACGCCGAGATGTCATATTACAGGGAATACGGGGCCTGCGGAAGCAGGAGCTCGCACTTCCTCGGAAGAAGGACCAACGAGAAGGTGGAGGCTGCCAAGGAGAACGTGGCGAAATTCGTCAATGCAGACCCCAAGGGCCTGATATGGACAAAGAACACTTCGGAGGCCATGAATCTCGTCGCGAACGCGTTCGATTTTTCGAAGCGGAGAAAGGTCGTGACTACGGCCATGGAGCACCACTCCGTGCTTCTTCCATTCATCAATTTGCGGGACCAAGGGAAGATAGATTTGGAAGTCATCCCCTGCGATCCGGACGGAGAGATACCGCTCGAGCGCTGGGAAAGCGCGATAGACAAGGAGACCGCGTTAGTGGTATGCCACAGCTGGAACAATACCACCGGAACCGGCAGGGATATCCGCGCCATATCCCGCATCGCGCATGATGAGGGCGCGCTTGTTTGCATAGACGGCGCCCAAGGGGTTCCCCACCACAAGGCAGACCAGAAATCCGAAGGGGTGGATTTCCTCGCTTTCTCTGGCCATAAGATGCTGGGGCCCACAGGCATCGGAGTGCTCACAGTGCGTCCCGACCTTCTCCCGAAATTGGGCAATTTCGTGGTGGGAGGCGGAACGATATCCAATATGAGAATCGAAAAGCCCCAGTACCAGCTCGACACCTCGCGCTTCGAAGCAGGGGTGCAGCATTATTCTGGGATGTTCGGCCTGGCCGCAGCATGCGATTATCTGCGGAACCTCGGGATGGACAACATCGCCCATCATGAGAAAATGCTGGCAAAACCGATGAGAGAGGCGATCGAAGCATCAGGCGCCGTCGTTTACGGCCCAAAACAGACAGACAGCCACGGGGCGCTCTTCTCGTTCAATTTCAAAGGCGCGAAACCGCAGGATGTGGCCTTGATGCTGGATAAGCTCAATATCGCCGTCCGGGGCGGGTTCTTCTGCGCGCAGCCCGGGATGGAAGCCCTTGGAGCGAATGAAGGCGCAATCAGGGCAAGCGCTTATCTCTATACCAGCATAGAAGACATAAGGAAATTCGATGACGCTATGAGGAAAGCTGGCGCTCTCTACTCATGATTACGGGTCTTGTTTTCGCGGAAATAAGGCCTCTGCCGAAAACCATACTGATTATGCTGCTCATCAACAGAGCGGTGTCTTTATGGAAGAGGAATGCTTTGTTCTGGATGAAGGGGATGTGGATCTCCTGGCCGAGATTTTGAGGTACAGGAGGATGGCTGTGATGCAGGAAAAAAAGGGAGATGGGAATCGAGGCGCGAACCCGATGGCGTATTGATTCCATATTTCTTATAGCACCGACCAGCTGACTGACCGCACTCCCTTGTCTTTTTTCAGCATGCTGAAGAGGTCCCTGATCCTTTTCGCCTCTGCGCAGACAATGAGGACTTCAAGGCAGATCCCGACGTGGTGGCGGTGGATCGTGGTTTCGATGCTGTCCTCGAACTTATGCAGGAGGTCGGATACTCGGTGCTTTTCGGATTCCTTATAGGAGACAACGAAGACCCCGTCGATGTGGCCCTTGAGGGACTCCATGGCGGAGTATTCATTCACGAGCGATTTTATCGTCGCGCGGATGAGTTTCGAGCGGCTCTTGAAACCCAGGTGCTCCTGAGTCTTGTCAAGCTCATCCAATGTGTCCTTGTCCAGTGACATGCTGATTATTTCCATCGATGAAACACCTATCTGTCTGAAATCTTCTCGCGTACTCCGTTGAGGATGAGCGCGGCTGTCGAGAGGATGCATACGGGGCAGGGGCAGACCGATAGCGAGCCGATGCCCCAAAGTGCGCCGAGCGCAAGGCTTTCGTTGCCTTTCTTGAGCAGATTCTCTTTTTTCATCGGTTTTCCCGTTCCATTAATAACATTTCCCGGATATAAAACAATAGTTAATAATATTTATCGAAATATTTATTAACATATCCAGAGCCAGGATATGTGTGGTACGATGATAGGCAGGAGCCCTGCGCCAGCTTTCGTTTTCCTTGCGCTATCGGCAGCAATGCTTCTTGCCGGTTGTTCGAACACTGAGGCGAAGAAGAGCGGCCTTCAGGTCTCCGCGACTTTTTTTCCGTTCTATGACGCCGCCAAGGAGATAGCGGGCGACAGGGCGACCGTTACGAGCATAGTCCCTAACGGCGTGGAACCGCATGACTACGACCCGACGAGCGGCGACATCACAGGCATCGGCAACGCCGACGTCTTCATCGAGGCAGGAGTCGGATTCGGAAGCCTCGAGCAGAAGCTCTCGAACGGGCTTGGAAGCAGGGCCGTCATCGTGAACGCGAGCAGGGGAATAGATTTATTGCCTGGCGGCCAGGATGCTTCTGCAAGCCCAGGGCAAGACGGTTCCGCTGGCACCGTGGTCGACCCGCATTTCTGGCTATCCCCGAAACGGATGATGACCGTAGCGGATAATATCAAGGCGGGGCTCGAGAGAGCGGATCCAGGCAATGCCAAGGCTTACGAAACGAACGCAGCGGATTTCAAAACCAAACTGCAGGCGCTCGATTCGGAATACCGCTCAGACTTGTCACATTGCAAAAAGGACACCATACTCACATCCCATGATGCGTTCGGATACCTCGCATCGGATTACGGGTTTAAGCAAATCTATATCTCAGGGTTATCGCCTGACGCTGAACCCACGCCACAAGCGCTTGCCCAGCTCGTGGATACGGCGAAGAGGGATAATATCACGATAATCTTCTTCGAGAATCTTGTGGATCCAAGGGTTGCCCAGACCATAGCCGGCGAGGTCGGGGCCCAGACCATGGAGCTCAGCCCCCTGGAAGGCTCTAAAAACCAGAGCGACGACTATTTCTCGATTGCCAGGAAGAATCTCCATAACCTGGAGATGGCATTGGAGTGCGATTAGATGAAAGCGGTTGACATGGACGAGGTGTCTTTCTCATACGATGGGAATTCGGTGTTCCGGGACGTCACCATCCATATCGATGAAGGCGATTTCGTCGCAGTGATTGGACCGAACGGTTCCGGCAAGACAACCCTGATTAAGATAGCGCTCGGCTTGCTCAGGCCTCAGGCAGGCGGGATCAGGCTTTTCGGCACCCCTATCGAATCGTTCAAGTCCTGGGAGCTCGTGGGATATATCCCCCAAAAAGGCGATTTCGAGAGGAATTTCCCCGGCAGTGTGGATGAGGTCCTCGCCCTTAAAGGCGGCGCTATAGATAAGAAAACCTTGGAGCTCCTCGAGATAGAGCGCCTCGGGAAACGCAGGTTCTCGGAATTGTCCGGAGGCCAGCAGCAGAAGGTACTGATAGCGCTCGCATTGAGCTCGAAACCGAAGCTGTTGATACTGGATGAACCCACAGTCGGCGTCGATGTCCAGGCGCTCCAGAATTTCTATTCCATATTGAAAAAACTGAACAAGGAACGGGGGGTCACGATACTCCTGGTCACGCACGAAGTGGGCATGATACAGAGCTATGTCAAATCCGTTCTCTGCGTGAGCAGGGAGTTCAGCTGCCAGGGCAAGCCTGAGAATCTGGAGGACATCCTGAAGGAAGCGTACGGGAAAAGCTTTGATATACATCATCACAAGCATTGATCGGGCATTCAAGAGGAATAGCATGGTTGGAAGCATATTAGGTTACGAGTTCATGCAACGCGCGCTTGTCGGCGGAGCGCTTGTCGCGCTCACCTGCGCTTCCTTAGGCGTATTCCTCGTGCTTAAGAGGCTCTCGCTACTTGGCGACGGCCTTGCGCACGTCGCGCTTGCTGGGGTGGCCGTCGGATTGCTGACCGGCATCGATACCGTCCTTTCCTCGCTCGTGCTGACAGTGCTCGGCGCCCTCGGTGTGAACGAGACCATAAAACGGACGAAAGTCTACGGCGAGACGGCGACAGCGATAGTCCTGTCTGTCGGGCTCGGGCTCGCGGTGCTGTTGATAGGGATAGCGAAAGGGTTCAACGCAGACCTGCTCAGCTATCTTTTCGGAAGCATCCTCGCGCTGAATACATCGGACCTGACGATAATGGCTATCGTACTCGCGATCTCGCTCGTATCCCTCGCTATCTTCTACCGCAAGCTCGTCCTCATGTCGTTCAACGAGGACATAGCGCTCACCAGCGGGATAGACGCCCAGTTCATCGACAAGATTTTCATAATAGTTGTCGCGATGGCGGTTGTCGTCGGCATGCGGGCGGTGGGGATACTCCTTGTGAGCGCGCTCCTTGTCATGCCCGCTTCGGCCGCGTTCCAGCTCGCTGGCTCGTTCAAGAAAACGATATTGTATTCCATCTTGATTTCCCTCGCATGTGTCGAAGGCGGGATAATTTCCGCATTCTATTTGAACTTGCCGCCGTCCGGAGCGATAGTGATGCTGCTGTTCGCGGCTTTCGTTCTTTCGGCGCTGTGGAGAAAGATATCCAGCAAGAAAGCTGATAGGGCCGTGTCGATGACGCGCGCTTGATTCCTGATAATCAGAATAATAAACTTTCACTGGTTTTACGGCACCATGGGAGCCAAAGCGAAACCGAAGGGAAAAAGCAAGGCTGATTCTGAAACTGCGATGAAAATCAAGGTCACGGAAAACGGCCCGTATATCATATCCGGCGGAGTGCCGATGGATACGCAGATAATCTCGACCGAAGGGACAGACACGCCCCTCTGTTACAGGAAGGCTGAGGATTACCCCAAGCAGCAGGCATATGCGCTCTGCAGATGCGGGCACAGCACCGGACACCCGTTCTGCACAGGGAAGCATACCGAGATCGGATTCGTCGGAACCGAAACGGCTTCCAACAAAAAGTTCCAAGAGCAGGCAGACACCATCAAAGGCCCGCAGTTAGACCTCAAGGACGCGGTGGTTTTCTGCGCATCGGGAAGGTTCTGCGATGCCGGGAAAGGCGCATGGGAATACACCAAGGAATCGGACAATCCTAAATCCAAGAAACTGGCGACCGAGCAGGCATGCAACTGCCCGGCAGGAAGGCTGGTCATTATAGACAAGAAGACCGGGAAAGCGATAGAGCCGGATTTCAAACCGTCCATCAGCCTCCTCGAAGACCCCCAGGCGAACAGCAGCGGGCCGATAATGGTCAAGGGCGGGATACCTGTCGAATCCGCATCAGGAAAGAAGTATGAGACACGCAATCGCGTCACTTTGTGCAGATGCGGACATTCCCAGAACAAGCCGTTCTGCGACGGGACGCACCTCCAGGTATTTTTCAATGACGGGGACAAGCGGATAAAAAGGCAGGAATGAAACTGGAAAAGAAGGTCGTCTGCGTTATGGCATCACGTGTGAAGAAAACCGAATCCTCGGAGTACCACGACCGTATCGCCGAGCAGTACGAATCCGATTACAGCAGCCCTTACTGGCAGCTTTACGATGAGATAACCTGGAGGAACATGAAGAGGTTCCTCCCAAAAAAGAAAAAGGCGGTAATCCTGGATGTCGGCGGGGGGACCGGCCATTGGTCCAGGGCTTTGGCGAAACTCGGCTACTGCGTGGTTTGCTCGGACCTTTCCGAGAAGATGCTCCAGGTGGCAAAGAAAAAAGCCAATGAGGAAGGTTTGGATGGATGCATCAGCTTCATCCAGGCGGATATCACGGATATGCGATGCTTCAAGGGCGGATTCTTCGACATGGTGATAGCCCAGGGCGACCCGGTCGGGTTCTGCGATGACCCGGAGAAAGCAATTGCAGAACTGTCACGGGTCGCGAAAAAGGGCGCGCATGTGTGCGTCTCGATCGACGGGTTCTTTTCCACCCTCTCGGATTTGATAGCCGCGAAAAAACACAAAGATATCGACCGATTCGAAAAAACCAAAATCACGGAATTCCACGGCTCTTTTCCGGTGCATCATTTCACGCCGGAAGACCTGCGCCGGCTGTTCAAGGAAAACGACCTCGAGATGGTGACGATTATAGGGAAACCAGCCATCAATTTCGATCTGCACCAGGATGAAGTCGAGAAGCTGCTCTCGGATAAGAAAATCTTCAAGCGCGTCCTTGCTCTCGAGATGAAGCACAATTCTGAACCTTCTATTGTCGGCTACGGCAGGCATATCGAGGCGATAGGGAAGAAGGTTTGAGATATGCATGATAGTGACACGGATGTTCAGCGTTGAAGAATTGTCAGACCTGAAAAGGTCGTATAAGCGCCTTGCCGATGAGATAGATAGAATCGGGAAGGGCAGATTCGAGAGCGCCCTGAGGCTTTCAGGGAAGCTCAAGGATTTGATGGCTGAGATAGAGGAGACGAATGAAAGGGAGAAAAGCCTGTACAACCCGGCCATGATAACCCGGATGAAGATAGCGAAGAGGGGCTTCGAGCTCTCCAAAAGCCTGCGGGAATTCGAGATAGAGGTGGCGGCCGGGTTCGAGAAGGGCGAAGTCAGCGAGGATGCCGGAAAACGGTTCATGTCGATAACCAAGCTGATAAAGGTCGGGAATATCCAGAAAGCGAAGGATGAGTTCCGTTATTTCGAGAAGATAAACGAACTTGACAGAGACTATAAGGCGGCGGGGGAAGAGATACAGGATAAAGAAAAGCAGCTCCGGCGGGAGCAGGTCAGGGTCGAGAAGATGCTGGCTGAGATGGCTGAGATTGAGAAATCGGCCATTGATACCGGAAAGGCAATCCGGTACGAAGAGCTGTCGAAGGAGCTCGAGGAGATACAGGAGGTCAGGAAAAGATACGTCCATTCGGTACTCACGACCCCGGTCGCTGAGCTCCTTGGAAACCCGCAAAGATATCCCCTCAAAGAAGCCATATCTTCATACCCTGCAAAAGAGCAGCTAGATGAGCTGGTGGGATTTTTATCAGAATACCCTGATTTCGGAAAATGCGATGCCGGGCAGCTCTGCGGATTCTTCGGGTACAGCGAAAAAAAGCTTTCGCATATCTGCCCTGAGACAACGAGATTCAAGAAGGCGGTGCTCGGGAACAGAGAATTTTTCGAAACGATATCCTCCCTGGATAAGAATGCATCCCTTATCACGAATGCGGAGGACCAGAAGATCCTTGACCTCATCGCCGGGATGGAAGAAGGCGCCGAAGAGATTGTCGGACGGATCGCTGTGATAAGCAAGGAGAAGGATGCGTGCAGGGAGGAATACGAGAAAAATGAGAGGATTAGGAAGAAAAGGGAGGAATTATCCGGATACCCCAAGGATGGATTGGAGGCCGAGCTGAAAGATATCGCGCGGCTTCTCGATGTGTTGCATTCGGATAATCCTAAAACTGGCGATGAGAATAGGGGAGGGCTGTTCTCGATTTTCGGGCGATTATTGAAAAAAGGGGCATGAGCGAGGTTTATGCTCTGATACGGCGGAGCGGGATCACCAGAACTTGACTTTGTTTATTCCGCGCTCGAAAACCTTTTCAACCTGCTCGAGCCGTCCGGGTTTTGTGGGCGTCACCGCACTAGTCTTCTGTTTGGATTCAGGGAAAATGGACTTGATGTCTTTCACCTTCCAATCATTTTCTTCGCGCTCGTACTGGATGCTGATTTCTCGCTTGAGATCCATCGGTTTGGAGCCTTTCTTTGCATAATCATCAAGAAGCGGAAGTTTGACGGTCAAAGTCATGCGGCAGCCATTTATATCGGCCTTCTCGAAATCGCAGCTTTTGATGCGCAATAGCTTCTTAGGCAGATCGGCATCGCCCTGATCGATTTCGAGCAATTGCCCGTTCAGAGCTTCACAATAACTTGCCTCATAATCCTTCAGGGTGCTCTTCATAGTATTTAGCATATCCGGCGGATTATGATACGATTTTGGATCCGATATCGATTCCTTGATTTCTTTCTGCGCGTATTTGACCCAGGATTCGCAATCCTGGAACTCTTTCTCTTCTTTCGATTTGGCAATGCTGTCTTCGTATATGACTAACGCGGATGAAATGCCGATCGAACCACCAAAAAGAATCATAAGTACTTTTGTTGATTTATCCATGCTAGGTCATCTCAAGTTACTATTTAGTATAACTGATTTATAAATCATAGGCCAGATGAAAGAGGTCTGATATCGTATCCGCGTGCCTGATATGGAGTATTTATAAATATTAATACATAAATATCCTGTTCATGACACAATATGACGGAAAGCTCTCGCTAGACTTAAGACTCAGCATATCAAGAGAAAGGGACCATACGGGTTCCCACGGATCATTCAAACTGGATATCAAGCAGGAGGACGGCACAGCGAAGACTTTCGAGGTATTCATCGTCCCGAAGGGGGATGTGATTGGCCTGGGAGAAGTGCGTCCGGACGGGATTTACGCCCAGAGCGGGATACCTGCGATACTCATGCCGATAGTCCTTCAGAAGATATACTACCGCTCCAAGGGATATGACGATGAAGCCACGACATCCGCAGCGATGGTCTATGGCTCCGCAGTCCTGACCTCCGAGGATTACAGCAGGCTCGCAACTCTTCTCGGCCAGAAGACCGATGTCCTGGCGACGACATGCTCTTTGGAGGGCAACCAGGAATATTACCTTGAATGCCTCGGTTCCTATACCTCGAGTTACGCGGGCAACCGCTGGGTCAAGCTGGCCAGATCCTACGATAATATGGGCATGACCAGCGTATCATACGAGCTCGGAAGGGGGGTTCATGTCAGCAGGACGGTCCTGGAGGAAGGGCCGATACTGAAGAGGGATTCGAACGGCGTCAAGACGGAGGTCGAACCCGCGCTCCGAGACGTTCTTCCGGAAGTCGTCAGCGGCCTCGAGACCATTGCGCATTCGCTCGAAAACCAGAAAGGAACGATTTGCGTCAGTGTCCGAGACCATGCGCTGATGCGCGCGCTTTACCTGTTATCCGATGATCTCGTAGAAGGAAGCCCAGTCGTGTTCCGGGACGGCAATTATGGCAAAGGCGGTTCCGATATCGAATTCCATTGCAACAGCGCCAGGTATATCAATTCGGTCCTGAAAAACCTGCGCGTCGATCTCACCCGCGAGCATGATGCGGTCAAGCAGGTGCTCACCGCAGCGAAGAAGGTCTATGGGGAGCTCAGCGGCGGGATGTCGTTCCGCGGACTTCTTGAATCAGGTAAGGATATCACCCCTGAGGAGGCCAAGGGAGTCATCAACCAGATGGAGCGCCTTCAGCGGATGAATGAGCATTATCGTAGGGCAATAACCGGTGTGCCGAAAAAAACCCCCGGAGTATCACGTCAAAATTCCCCATGAATCCTTTTTTTTCAGATTTCGTGTCCATTGCGATGCGCGCATCTAGCATTTCTTCGGTCCAGTATCGGCCCATGGCTTTGGGCCTGAGGAGGTATCTCAGTTTCGCAACGGCCTCATCGGGCTGCATCCCGGATTTTTTTGCCTCATCGAAGAATCGACTTGTGATATCGGCTATCTCAGTAACATCTGGCTTCCGGTTGAACCTGCCGATTATCTGGATGAATTCGTTCGTGCAGTCTTCGCTACGTCCGCCTGCATGAGCGCGGATTTTAGCAACTTCGAGGGTGCTGGTCTCGAGAGGCGCAGTCCGAAACGGATGCAGCCAGAATATTTCGTCCGGGATGCGATCATATGTCTCGAAGAAAGCATTCACCACAGCTCCCATATTTTCCCGGAAATGGCTTTCGAACTGCTCTTGCGGATTCTTTTTATCGGGGTAATAGCGGTTCTCGGCTTCGAGGGCTTGGTGCACTTTCCTAAGTTCATCGTTCCAACCCAGGCCGCCATTCACCATGGATTTCGTGAGGAACACAGCGAAGAGCTCGTTCACGCGTTCGTGGTCCGCTGATCGCGAAACGGCCTTGCTGTGGAAAAGGGCTGCTGTCTCGGCCAATTCGATCGGCGAGGCATTCTTGCCTATTTTGAGCATGATGTTAACCGACTTGACAACTGTCTCGACAGTTGCAGGACGGGTTCCGTAATACATGCGTTCCATGGCGTCGAAGTTGGATTCAGGCTGATTCATTCGGAAAGGCCGGGACCAGGATAAAATAGATGTCAATGAACCGATCTGGGCGATATCGTCCCCATGCTGAAGAACTCTGCATGCGATTCTCAGGATTTTGTCTGTGTCTTTCTTCTGCTCTGGAAGCAAGAACAGGTTGTGCGCTATCGACAGGGCGCGATCGCCATTTTTTGTGAGAAGGAATGGAAGGACCGTGAGGTATGAGTCGATCGGCTTATTCGGGTCGATATAATTCCGCACAATCCTTTTCTTGCAGACACGCTCGATTCCATTCGTATATGATGCGGTTTCTGATACGACCCTATCGAGCTGCTTATGGTCGGTGATGAAAACGTTGTTCGATTCGAGGTATCTCGAAAATTGGCTGAGTTGCTTGATATCCAGGCCTTCGATGACTGACAGCGGGCCGTAGGAAGCTGCTTTCTCCTTCATGGAAAGGCATTCGAAAGCGGAAATCCCTTCGATGATGGATTCCATCATCTCAAGGGAATCATCGCCGGAAGCAACGCAAAGCGCCCCGACTGCTTCGACAGCCTCACTGCCAGTCACCTTGCCGATGTTCTTCTTGATGAGTGTGAGAGCCAGCATCTTCCGGTCCTGATCGAATTCCAAGGCCGCAAGATTCTTCGCTTCTTCGACATACCCTGCGGGGTTCATGCGGAGCTTGTCGCTCGACCGGAGGGAGTGTAATTCAACGAGATACGGTTTAGCTTCATCAGGAACATTTTCCATGTCCTTTTCCAGCAATTCGCGGTCCTCTTTTTCCTTCATCTTCTTCTCAGCATCGAGCCGCCGGATCTCGGCCTGCATCCTGCGCGCGGCCGCTTCCCGATGCTTTTTCTCCTGGGCGATCTGTTCGGCGCGGAGGCGCTCGGCCTGGGCGTTCATGCGCTCGTTATCGGCCCGCTCCTGCTCTCTCCTGCGCTCTTCCGGAGTCGTATCGGAGCGGATCTTCATCAATGTTGAGATGAAATCCGGACCTGCGATCGGGGCTTCTTCGGCAATCTCGTCGTTGAGGACCTTCGCGGCCTCCACGATATCCTTGAAAGTCTTCTCGAGCTCGGTTTTCTCCGAACCGCTGAGACCGGGATGCTTGTCAGGGTGGTACTTCTGGGCCAAGGTGCGGAATGCCCTTTTGACGTCGTCTGGCCCACAACCTTCGTTAAGGTTGAGCACTTTTATCGCTAGTTTCCTGTCCACGTTTTCCATTTGTGTGATTGGATTTAAAAGTGTGTTGTTTGAGCGGATTTCGTGGGGTTGATGGTAGCCAACGATTTTCGGATGAATGATATGAAAAGATTGAGATTCGGGGCTTGGGCAGCGTACAAATCGGCAAGTTTATTTAGATGATCCGGATAGGTAATTCATGCCGCAAGGAGCATCTAAAGGCAGAACTAAAATGGGATTGCTGCCAGAACAGCGTGAAGGACTGCTCAGGGCATTGAAAGCCCGTTTTGAGAAAAATATGTCCCGTCATACAGGCTTTGAATGGGCAAAAATACAAGCAAGGCTGGAAGCTGATACTGAAATATTATGGTCCCTCAATGAGATGGAAAGAACCGGCGGCGAGCCGGATGTGGTTGGTTTTGACAAAAAGACGGGCGAGTACATTTTTTATGATTGTTCGGCGGAAAGCCCTGAAGGCCGCAGAAGCGTCTGTTACGACCGTGAAGCGTTAGAGGCAAGAAAGGAGAATAAACCGAAGAATAACGCGATTGATATGGCGGCTGCCATGGGAATCGAGCTTGTGACTGAAGAACAATATAGGGAGTTGCAGAAACTTGGAGATTTCGATACGAAAACGCAGAGCTGGCTGAAAACACCAACTGACATTAGAAAACTCGGCGGCGCCATCTTCGCCGATCGTCGCTACGGCCATGTATTCGTGTATCACAACGGCGCAGAATCCTACTATGCCGCTAGGGGGTTCCGCGGCTCGATACAGGTTTGAATTTGATAATAAGGGTCATGACTGAGAGATATAAAAATATTTATGTGACTACTTTTGTGCAAATTCTGCTTTGCCCCCTAAATGTTTAAAAATGCTTGCCCCCTAATTGTAATCATGAGCCAGTATATAGAAAAGAAGGTCATCAAAGGCAGAACTTACTACTATTTTACTGAAAACAAATATATGAATGGAAAATGGAAAAAAAATAGAAAATATCTTGGTGTCGCGACTCCCTCCGGTTTTGAAAAACCGAGAAGAAAAAAACCCAAACAGATCCTAACCGATAAAGAGATCAAAATCATAGAACTGATCAGAAAAAATTATAGCAAAGCCCATCATCTAGATTCTAGATTATGGAGGGAGGAACGTGAGCGTTTCGTGAGCTTTATTTTCAATACCAATGCGATTGAGGGCAACCCCATCACATATGAAGATACCGACACAGTTCTTCGGGGCGGGAAGATAAAGGCAAAGAAGAAAGACGTCCGTGAAATTATGAATATGAAGAAATGCATCGATTTTCTTTTCGGTTATTCAGGACCGATTGATGAAAGACTTGTATTGAAGCTGCACATAATGCAGATGAGAGGGGTATTGGATGGGGCTGGGCGATATCGTGATGTTGATGTCAGCGTAGGTAGATACGTCTGTCCATCTAACAGTGAAGTACCGGCTCTCATGAGAAGATTTTTTGTCTGGTTCAAGGAATCGGAAAGCAATATGCATCCATTTGAGCTTGCTGTGCTAACTCATCTCAAATTTGTGAGAATACATCCTTTTAGGGACGGGAATGGAAGAATGTCAAGACTTCTGATGAACCTGGTCCTGCTGAAGAGAGGATACCCTCTCCTGAATATCTTCAATGATGAGAAACTGCTCTACTACCTGGTCCTTAGAAAAGTCGATGCAACCAAGAGGCCGAAATCATTTGTCGAGTATCTGTTTAGCACCTATATTCGGCAGTACGAAGATTATGTGAAGAAGTAAAATATTCCCATATTGGATTAAAACTACATTTTTATGTAGTTTTGAAGGTAATATTGGATAAGGAAGATAAGGGCCATGACCGAGAATCGGACTCGGGCCTAGAGGGCCACAGCCTCTCACGCTACCATTACGCCATCATGGCCATGAATAAACTATTTCTAACGAACAAAACTCGCTTGTTAGCTGTGCCTAGCAAGTTTATCAGATAATTGAAGCGCTCAACTATTTATAATCGCTCCACTTTTTGCTGAAACAGCCTTCAACACCCTGCTCCCGTCCCCGCAAAAGAATTCCACCTGCTTCGCCCCGCTTTCTTCGACGTATCTCACAAGGTCGTCGAAATCGGCGTGGTCGCTCATGGGGAACGCGGCATCCGTGTCGAAACTGAAATTCAGCGCCCATCCGGTCGCCGCCGCGCAGAGCGTCTTGCGGTTGAAGGCAGTTGCAAGACGAGAAGCGAAATATCTTTTGGCTTTCCCCATCGGGACAATCGCGACGAATCGCTTCGACATCGCCTCTTCCGCCTCTTCGCTCCCTACAACTATGCGCTCGAGCGGGATGCCGAACGATTCGTAGACCGAACAGAAGAATTCCGCCTCCTCTGTCACGATGGGCGCGACTCCTGCCTCGTTGAGTATCTTGATGACCTCCTGAGTCTTCCCGAGGGAATACGCGCCGATAACTATATTGCTCGAATCGTTCGCCTTCACGAACCGCTCTAACTGCATTCGCACTTCGTTTAGCGGAGGGAAATGATAGGCCGGGTCGCCATATGTCGCTTCCATGATGAGCCGGTCGCACTGCTCTATCTTCGCGCTCATTCCGAAGACATTCGGTTTGAGCGAGATATCCCCGGTGTAAACCGTCTTCTCCCCATCGCTTTCGATGACAAGCTGCCGGGAGCCGAGTATATGGCCGGCATCTATCATCCGGGCGGCTGGATGGGAATACGGCTCGGTTGGTATATCCGCGAGGGCGAGCGTCTCGCGCGATGCGATGATGTTTTTCTGCTTTTTTATCCCGGATGTGTGGTCCGAGTGCGCATGCGAGAGGAACGAGAAATCGCCGTTAGGGTGATCGAGGCCTATCCGTAGGCCGTTCCGGTCATAGTGCATGCGCTGTACTCGCACTCAAAGAATAAAAATGGTTGGACTGGTCACCGGGTCATTGCGCGATCTTGACGTCGCTTGCCAGGATGTAATAACCCAAGACAGTATCCTTCACGACCGTTCCGCTGACAGTGACGTTCTTGCCTTCAGGGGGGAGCATCTCGCTCGAGACTCCCATCGTGCCGGTCCCGTCATTCAAGCTGAACGCGGAGAGCCTGCCGAGCTTAATGGATTTCTCCACAGCCCCCTGGACATTCACTTTCTGGCCCACGAATTTGTCGGGGTTGGCCTTGATGTCGGATAATTTGGTCATGCTGGGACCGAGGCATCCGAAAATGAGCATCGAGACGAATGCGATAACAAACAGGATGGAGATGGTTTTCATGGAGTCCCTTGACCAGGGAAAAAATATAAAACAATATACTATATCCCTTACCCCTTTTCCTAGTCCTTGTAATGGTGCCTCAATATCGCGCGTATGAGCTTCGCCCGCTTCGGACCGAGTCCTTCCACTTCAGACAGCTCCTGCTCGGATGCCGACATCACCTTTTCTACCGTCCCGAAATGCCTGAGCAGGGATTTCGCGCTTTTAGGCCCGATCAGTGGAAGCATCTCGACAATAGAGCGCATCGTATCGTCGGGTGTTAGCGTCTTGCGCTTCGCGAACACGCGCATCGCGACTTTCTTAGCGAGCTGTTCGTGCTTGGCGAAACTGAAGACGAGCTCCGCAGTCGCTTCCTTGTCCCGGGTGAACATCATTGATGCGCCGAAATCCGCGATTATGGCGGCGTATGCGCCAAGCAATGCGTTCCGGCTTATCCTTTCCTCATCGCTGACCCCTTCCACGACGACAACAACCCGTTCGAAATTGGTTGTCATGTTCTGCAGCTGGGAAAAAAGCCTGCCATCCATTATCGACTGCTCGAAATCAGAGCGCGTCTTCCTCTCGACCACAAGCCGCTCCGAGCATAGGAAATCGCCCACTTCCAAGACCTGCCGCTCGACATCCGCCCCCATGCCTTCCAGAAGCTCCTCGAAGAGCTCGTCCTCGCGCTGATCGATCACTATTTTCGCCTTTTTTGGAGGTTCCGGTGGTCCGGAATATTTGTCAAGGGATTGCTGCACGAAATCACCGAAAGGAAATAATCAACGGGATTCGGATGAACTTACGTTTCAGACGACCTTGTTGGCGACGGAATCCATGTAGGACTTGATATCGTCGAAACTTATCGAGCAGCCGGAATATTTCATCTTATATAAGGCGGCCTCCAGCATCTCGTTCTTGCGGTTGTCGCTGACATCGAAATACCCTTTCTCGAAAGCGAGCATGGCAAGCTCGCTGCTCCGCAATGTGCGGAGACCCGATATCTCGGATGTCAACTGCCTCAGGTTCTCCTTGTTCACCATCGCATGGACGCCGAACTCGTTCTCCAGGTGCGTCTTGAGCCGGATAGGCGCCTCGATCAGCATGCGCGTCGTGCGCTCGTCCATCAGCAGGTACTCGACCTGGCTAGAGCGCGAGAGAGCAAGCATCTCGGCTTCACCCTGCTGAATGAGCATCAGGGGTTTGCCTTTCAGATAGAACAGGTTGTTCGCGTAATTCATGAGCCTTTTTCCTGCAACCGAATAATCGCCCTGCGCCCGGACAAGGACGCCGTCTTCGATGGCCTGGCGGATGCGGAGGGCCGAATACATGTGCTTGCGTATGTTCTCGTCCAGCACGCGCCCGACGGTCTCGTATTCCACGGCAGGCGGTATCATGAAGCGCATGTGCTGCTTCTCATGGAAGAAATACAAAAGCCGGTCGAGGCAGCTCGATGTGAGCGTTATCAAGGATCCTGAATCGCACACTATGTCATGGGTCTTCATAGCATCATTCTTCGATGAGCTTCCTGGCCAGTTTCATCCTCTCCTTGATATCCTTCTCGTCTTTCACCCGGTCGAACATCATGGTCGCTCCGGCGTAATCAAGGACCTCCTGCTTCTCCTGGCCGCTGAACTCGCAGGCGACCCCGAGGCTCATGCCCTGGGCATAGAGCGTCGCCGCCATCTTGAGTTTCGCTTTCGTCATCATATTGATTATGAAACGGGGGTCCTCCTTCTCGAGCGATGTGATCGATTTCTCCGCAGACTGGATGGATTTGGATACGCGCTCATCCTCATCGTTCGAGATATAGACCAGGTCGGCCAGCGCCCCCTCTATCGCGCGCAGCCTGCCTTCGTATTCGCGCTCCAGGAAACGGGGCTTCGAAACTATCTTGGACAATGCGTATGAAAGGACGGCCAGGTCGAATAGAGGCTTGCTGAGTTCCGTCGCTGCGGCGGAAAGCACCTCGTCGTTGAGCTTCCTTAGCGCCCTCTGGTTCCTTTTGCGGAACGCCGAGAGAATCATCTGGGAAAATTCGCGCATGTACCTCAAAATGGTCACCAATGGAGGAAAAACGGCGATAGCTTTATAAACCTTACACTTATATATCATGATATAATCATGATAGTTGCGTGATTTCATCGCAACGGTGTTGGTGATGTCATGGAAGACAAGCAATTTAAACCTACTGACAATGCGCTCGCCCGTGAAATCCGCAGCGATCTCGATTTGAACATGGATAAATTCCGGGATCCGGTGGTGCTCGGCGAGCTCGTTTACCGCCTCCTCGAGGAGCGCGAGAACACGAACAGGCTGCTGAAGAACATCCTGGCGAAGCTGGAGGCCCTTGAGATCAAAGGGACCCAACCGGCGCTTCCGGTTCATGCCAAGGAGACCATGCTCCCTGAGATAGACGAGCAGATAATCTCGTTCCTCAAGGGCGCTGGCAAAGTCACAGCAGAAGAGGTCCGTGTGAAGTTCAACTACCGTGGCAAGAACGCCGCATGCGCCCGATTGAACCGTTTGTTCGACCAGGGCCTGATACAGAAGAGACAGGTGGGGAAGAAGATGTTCTTCTTTCCCGTATAGCCGCTATGATATTGCGGCTGATTTATGCTGATGGCAAGGCCGGGAACGGGTCCACCTCCCGCCTCTCAACTTATTGAGATCCGTTCCCGACTTGTTATCCTCCCACAAAATATATAGAAAAAAAGAAGCGTGAAAAGAAAGTCATGCCCAGAGGCTCCGACCAGGGTTTTTGGGCACCTCTCTTCTTTTCGAAGAGAGTTATGATAGAAAGTCGGGGAAGAGATTTTTTCCCTTTCCCGATGGCGGCCGCAGATATTGCGGCCAATTAATACTGATGGCAAGGCCGGGAACGGGTCCACCTCCCGCCTCTCAACTTATTGAGATCCGTTCCCGACTTGTTATCCTCCCAACAAGGGCTAGCTCCCTGAGCACCATCTCAGGGTAGCGAGGCTAGCTTCTAATGGAGCTAGACCTTGTTGCCCACAAAATTAAGCAAAAAAGAAGCGTGAATATAGAAAAAGTCAGGAGCTAGAGACTCTTCGTATGATTGGTTTCTAGAAATCCTCTCTTTATTATTCTCGGCGCGAAACAGCCCCGGCTATGGCCTGCTATTATAAACAATGAGATGGAAACCTTTATTTATGCTTAAACCTTTCGATTTCTCGAGCACCGCTGAGATAGCCATCCCGAAAGACCCGTTCGAACGGATAATCGGACAGGAAGAGGCTGTCCGGATAGCCCGCATGGTGCCCTACCAGAGGAGGCACCTCCTACTCGTCGGACCGCCGGGGACCGGGAAAAGCATGATAGCCCAGGCCATCTCGAGCGGGCTCCCTAAACCGAAATACGAGATTTCGGTGCTGGAGAATCCGGAGATACCAGAGCGGCCGATCATAGAAATCCGCGATTCCGGCCAAATCAATAAGGACAAGAGCGAAGAGAAGAGGATAGGGCGCGAGATATCCCCGTTCGATGTCCCTTCTTTCGTGGCGGAGAGGCTGGGCCTGCGATGCAGGAGATGCGGGGGCATGAGCGCGTTCACGGATAATATCTGCCCGCACTGCGGAGCCACGAAGAGCCCGGGGGGGAGCATGTTCGAAAGATACGGGATGCCGCCCCAGAGCCCGGTGCCCCAGGAAGGCGATAAGGTCAGGGTCGCCACAACCAGAAGGATGCCGGACGGAAAAGAGGAGGTCATCATCTACGAGCGGACCTCTGATGGAAGGATCACGATACTCACGCAGGAGGAGATCAAGAAGATAGAGGAGAAGAGCAAGAAATCCAAGCGGAAGGTCCTAGTGCCCCTCACCCGCACCACGTTCGTGCAGGCTGGCGGAGGCACAGAGACAGAGCTCCTGGGCGACATCAGGCACGACCCATATGGCGGCCATCCGAACCTGGGGACCCCGGTCTACGCCAGGGTGGTCCCTGGAGCGGTGCATGAGGCGCACGAAGGGGTCCTGTTCATAGACGAGCTTTCCACCCTCGGGAACATCCAGCGCTACATCCTCACAGCGATGCAGGACCGCAGTTTCCCGATAGTCGGGCGCAACCCCATGAGCAGCGGGGCAGCGGTCAGGGTCGACAGCGTCCCCTGCGATTTCATCCTGGTCGGCGCATGCAACATCAATGATACCAAGAACATCATCCCGGCCATGCGATCCAGGATCCGGGGCGACGGCTACGAGGTGCTCATGAACGCATACATGGAAGACACCAAGGACAACCAGTACAAGCTCGTGCAGTTCATCGCCCAGGAGATAAAGAAGGATGGCAAGATACCGCAAGCAGATAAGGCCGCCGTGGCTTTATTGCTTGAGGAGGCCAGGAACATAACGCGGAAAATCGACAACGCCAAAGGCCTGACGCTGCGCCTGCGCAACCTGATAGGGATAATCAAGATGGCCGGCGACATCGCGGCCATGGAGAAAGCCCAGTTCATAACCAAGAAGGACATCACCGTCGCGATAAAGGAGTCGAAGACCATCGAGGAGAAGGTCAAGGAGAAATACGGCAACTGGTGGGCGAGCGAAGCGGCCGACCACGGCATAAAGAGCGAGAAGGCAGGCCCCGAGACCGCGTGAATTGGAGACAATCACCTGTTTCGGGTCCGGTTGAACAGGAAGAATACCAGGCCGATGCCGATCACGACTATCTGCATCAACCATAACCTCGCCTCGAAATTCGCGAGCATGAACAAAGTCGACAGGACCCCGAGCCAAGCAAGAACAGGGATCCCAAAGATCCTCGGGCTGAAGAACGAGCGCTTATCATCGCTATTTGCAAGGATTATCAGGGATGCGTTCACGGCCAGGTATGCGAAGAAAACGGCGAGATTGGCAAGCTGGGCGACAGTCTTGATATCGAATGCCGATGCGAAAAGCGCGGCGAGCACTCCTACGATAGCGACTGATATCATCGGCGTCTTCCTGGAACCCGTCACCGAAAGGAATTTCGGGAGCGAACCTCCTTTGGACATGCCGTAGAATATCCTTGATGGGACGATGAGGAACATCAGGACCGTGTTCGCTGTAGCGAAAAGCGCGATATATGAAAGCAATGACGAATACCTGCCAAGGGTCGCGGATACGACAAGCGTGAGCGGAGCGTTAGATTGCGAGAGTGCCGACCACCCGACCTCCCGGACCGCGGCGACAGCAACCAAAATGTAGATGATTGTGGAGATCCCGAGCGAAAGCATCAACGCCATGGGAATCGTTTTCCTGCTGTCCTTGACCTCTTCCGAGAGGTTGGTGAGGTTCTCGAAACCTATATAGGCGAAAAAGACGACCGATACTGCTGCTATGATGCCTGAGATGCCGTTCGATGGCAGTTCGAGCAGATTGCTCTCGATTGTCGGGTGCGAGATGAAACCGATGACGATAACAGCCAGAAGCCCGAGCACCTCGAAAGAGGTCGCGATGTTGTTGAATTTCGCGGATTCGTTGATTCCGATGTAGTTCAGGATAGACATGGCGATGATTATCGCTAGCGCTCCGATGACAGGGTCTATCCCGCTGAGCGCTTGCAGATACCCTCCGAATCCGATAGCGACGGTCGCTGCGGCTATCATCGTCCCGATAGCGATCACCCATCCTATCGCGAACGAGAACGTCTCGCTGTGGAATGCCTTGCGCGTATAGGTATATTCGGCAGCCTCTTTCGGGAACGCGGATGAGAGCTCGGCATAGCTGAATGCCGTGAATATCGCGATGAGCGCTGAAAGAAAAAATGCGAGCCAGAGCGTATTGCCGGCAAGCCCGGCTCCGATCGAGATGAGGGCGAAAATCCCTGCCCCGAATATGACGCCGAGGCCATACATAGTCGTGCTGAACAGGCCGAGCCCGCGCTTCAAACCCATGATATCACAATCGCGTGACGGAACTATCTATTCTTCCCGCCAACCGCCCCTCTTTCGGCCGATTCGGCCAACCGCGATAAAGCCTCGACCACCAGGCGCACGCCTATCCCGCTCGCGCCTTTCGAGAGGTATGGGTGTTTTTCGGTCATGTTGTCCACGCCTGCGATATCCAGGTGGGCCCATCTGCATTCGCCGATGAATTCACCCAAGAAGCATGCTGCTGTTATGGAACTCGCCTCCCCGGTCTCGCTCCCCATGTTCTTGATGTCCGCGAAATCGCCCTTGTTCATCTCCTTGTATTCGCTGTCCATGGGGAAGCGCCATACCCGCTCGAACACGCTTTCGCCGGAATCAGATATAGTCTTGGCGAGCTGGTCGTCATTGGAGAAGAGGCCTATCCTGTTGTGGCCCAGGCAGGTTATCATAGCTCCGGTGAGCGTGGCCAGGTCTATCATGGCATCCGGTTTCATTTCTGAGATATATGCGAGCGAATCGGCTAGGATCAGGCGGCCTTCGGCATCCGTGTTGAGAATTTCGATGGTCTTGCCGGAATATGCGGTTATGATATCCCCGGGTTTCTGCGCCGAGCCGGAGGGGAGATTCTCTGTGGCTGCGAAGGCGCCGAGAAGCCGGACCGGGAGCTTCATCTCGCTCGCCGCTTTCATGATGCCGAGAACGCAGACTGCCCCGGACTTATCGTATTTCATCTCCTGCATGCCTTTGGATGGTTTCAGGGATATGCCGCCGCTGTCGAAGGTTATGCCTTTTCCCACAACAGCGTAGAACGGGAGGTCTTTCCGGCCTTTGTTGTGCTCAAGCATGACGAAGACCGGAGGCAGGGCGCTCCCCTGGTTGACAGCGAGGATAGCGTTCATCTTCAGCTTCTTCAGCTCCTCCTTTCCCAAGACCGTCACTGCGAGGCTGCTGCTTTTCGCGAGCTTCCTTGCCTCCTCTTCGAGCCTCTGGGGCGTCGCGATGTTGGCGGGATTCTCGTCTATATCGCGGACGTAATTCTGCGCGCCTGCGAGAATGATGGCTTTGCCCAACGGAACGCGCGAATCGGATGCATCCAGCTTGGATATTATCGTCGCTTCCGGTACATCGAAGAAATCGTCTTTCTTGGTCTTGAATTTCGTCGGCTTGTAATCAGCCAGGAGGATCCCTTCGGCCACGGCTTGGACAGCGCCCTCTGGAGCGAAGCATTCGTTGAGCGCCGATATCGTGAAGGAAGGGCATCTGGATGCAGATGCCGCCCGGCATGCCGCGCCACCGAACCTGCGGAGATTGTCAAGGGTCAAGTCCTTCTTCTCGCCCAACCCGTATAGGAGCAGCTTCCTGAACCCGGCTTTGCCTTGCGTATCCGTGATATAGAACTGGCCGGCCTTGCCTTCGAAAGATTTCTTCATTATGCCCTTCGTCAACTCGGGAAATGGTATCAAATCCCCCTGCGCGATCGCTATCGCCAAAAGCTCGTCCTTGACTTCATTCACATCGGCGTTCTTCAGTTTAAGCTGCATATCGTCACCTTGGATAAGATATCGGTATGCATCCAGATTCGCGAATAAGGTTAAAAAATCAGCATTTGCGCCCCATCACTCCGGGTTTTGCGGGAACACGAGATCCCTAAGAGTCATCGCGGAATCCGTGAAATGGGCCTGCGCCATCCTGAGGCTTTCAAAGACCTGCTTTTTGTCATCAGTTTTGAGCGCAGACTCGAAATACGCGACCGCGCCCGAAAGTTCCGATATCGTCGTTCCAAGATATCGATCGGGCGACTTGGAGAGTTCGTCCAGGATAAAACGGGGGTCAAAGTCATCAAGCTCCTGCACTTTTCCCGTGATTTTTTCTCTGGCGAGTGCGATATTACCTTCCTTTATGTGGTGGTGTATCGAGCCATAATTACCCGGAAGGAATTCCGGTTTCTTTTCCACCATGCAGAAGAGGGCCCAGTTCGCCCAGAGGCAGCGCATCGCTTCGGTGCTCTTCACTGAGAACGCGTTTTCAGCAGATTCGAGCAGTACGATGTTATTCTCGTGCTCGTCTCTCTTCTTCTGGAGGGTGCGGATCATTTGCCCGAGTTCCCGGAGCTTTCCGGAGTTTTCGGAATCGAATGTTTTCGCTTCCCATTTCATGCCTTCAATGGTTGACTCAAGACCCGCGAGCCTGGCTTCCTCTTCCGGAGCCGGATTCTCCTTTTTCTTCAGCCGGCGTATAGAACCTTGAACACTCGACCTCTCTTTTTGGTCATGCCAAGGCAGGGCTTTGCATGCCGCCTTGATGGATTCGAATTCATCCAGCTTCGACTCCAATGCGGTTTCGTCCGAATCAGACCAGCCGGCCTTTTTCCTGAATCTTTCGATATCTTTCTGCAGATGCGCCAGCTCGTCGGCCATTCCCAGCACCCGGGTCAAAACATCCCTGCGCCGCAAATCCGATAAAGCGTCTTCCCTCGCTCTGTTGATCCCTGAAGAGAATCTTGATAGTTGCGAATACAGCCACCGATCTCGCACCAGCCTGAGGGCATCTTCCCTGTATTTTGCCACCCGCATCAAATGGGCGATGCCGAGCTGCCTCGAATGCAGCCTGTTGCGAACTGCAGTGAGCTGCGCCGTTGCCATGCTGAGCGGAGCCGCCCTTTTTTCGGGTGGAAGAGCGCGGATGCCTTTGAAAGCGCTGAGCGTCTCTTCAACCCTGCCAGCCGCAACGATATGCAGCAAAGCGAGATCTTTTTCAGACAAGGCCGAGCGCAAATCAGACAAAGATTCGATGAGCCGATCAAGCCCGGAATCTGTTTTCAACCCTTCCAAAATATTCCTCCAGCGTTGATTCGGGTCGGCATTGCCAGGCGCGCCCTTCTCTTGCGGTTCGATGGATTGGATCTTCTTTTCCAGCACCAGGAGCTCTGAACGATAGTTCGCCCTCATATCCTTGAATGAGCGGACAGCACGGATGAGATGCGTGGATGATTCGACATCTTTTTTCGCAAGCGGGCTGTGCTTCATCTCCTGCTCGACCTCTTTCCAGCAGCCGTTTATCTGCTTCTTGTCCTCCTTCCTGAAGAACACGGTCACCCTGGGGCAGCTGGGCTCAAGCACCATCTTGAGCGCTTTGAAACCGGGGTTCTCCACAGGAAGGCCCATATCGTCCCTTCCGGCAAAACGATAGCCTGATTTCCCAGGGCCGAATATCCTCTTAGCCCGCTCGTCGGCTTGTGTGAATTCGAGCCAACGTTGCTGCTGATGGGATACTGAAAGAGGAAGGCTGCCCCTAGATGAGGCGTGAGCTTCCGGGATATCTTTGGAATGCGTTGAGAATGCTGTTTTTCTGTCGTTCATGATAATAAGATGTGATGATTATATTAAAAAGATTCTGGACCCGCTTTCATCTGCGCCTCATGATGCGCAGTAGCTTCTTCACTTTCGTGAGCTTGCTCTTGAGGCTCGGGCGGCGGGAGTGTTTTTTCTTGGGCTTTTTCGCGATGGCTTTTTTTCTTTTTATGGCCCTGTCCCTCTTCGTTCTCTTCATCTTCATGAGCGAATCACCTTGGAACTGAGGACCGATGGACCCAGTTGATGTCTGGACTCGGTGGAGAAGTTCCTCAAACGATTACAGAT
>CAILMU010000006.1 GCA_903835325.1 uncultured Microcaldota archaeon
GGAAACGAACCCGCTCGCGAACAGCGTCAGGATCGGGGACAACACATTCAGCGATGTGCCTGCTTCCCCGGAAGGGTTGGTGACGGTGATAGGACCGATGGAGAACCTGTATCATTGGGGGATAGACAAGATAGCCGATATGATACTTGTAGGGCGCGGCGACATCGCGAAGGGTTTCGATTTGATATATGAGGCCGGAGGCGGCGATGGCGGTTATATCGGCAAGGTGAGGAACAGCAGGGATCTTGCGAGATACGCCCTGATTTTCGACAAGCAGGTGCAGGAGGGCCCCGATGGCATAGGTAACGGCCGGCTCATCAAGACCGAGGCATGGCCTTTTTATGATGTCGAGCATACCCCCAATTGGGCATTCTATGATGGCGATATGTCGAAGATGCAGGAGAAGAGGTCCGCCCGGGTATTCTATCTGGGCGATGGCAAAGACCTGCCTTCCGCGATCAGGGAGTCTATAGCCAATAAACCTTGACGCATCCTAATCAGCCGATATCCCCAGGCTCCGTCGCAATCTATTTATTCCTAGCCAAAGTGTATCAGGCATGGATAAGCAAGTGAAAAGGATAATCTCCGACATCAAATCATTGAAAATCCAGGGCGCGCGCAACGTCGCGAAAAGCGCGATACACGCATTGAGCCTCGAGGCGGCGGGTTCGAAATCCAGGACCCCTAAAGCGCTTGGGAAAGAGCTTTCATCTGTCGCGGAAATCCTATCAGAGAGCCGGCCCACAGAGCCTATGATGCGCAATGCGCTCGGGCAGATGATGGTGTTTTTCTCGCAGAGCGCTTCGGGCGGAAAGGGCGGCGATATAAAAAATGCCCGGAAAAATTTCGCCAAGCACGGCTCGGACCTTATCAAGAAGATGGATGACGATGCGAAAAAGCTCGCCCTCTACGGCGCGAAGCTTATCCCGGAAGGCGCGCTCGTCCTGACGCACTGCCATTCATCCACCACGACCCGCGTCCTCAAGGAAGCTGAACGGATGGGCAAGGATATCACAGTCGTGTGTTTCGAGACAAGGCCCCGCTTCCAGGGCAGGACGACAGCGGCCGAGCTGGCATCAGCCGGCCTCGATGTCACGCTGGTAGTGGACGGGGCCATGACATTATTCATGAAAAAAGCCGATATCGTCATCGTCGGGGCTGATTCTGTCACGTCCCGGGGCGACCTCATCAACAAGATAGGCACTTCCACGCTTGCCCATATAGCCAGGATGAACGATGTCTCGTTCTTCAGCGCGGCTGAGCTCTCGAAATACAGCCCGATGACGATGTTCGGGAACCTGGAGAAGATAGAGGAGCGGGATCACCACGAGGTCTGGGACAAGCCGCCTAGAGGGGTCAAGATAAGGAATCCCGCTTTCGAAGCGACAGCCGCCAAATACATCAACGGCTATATCACAGAGGCAGGGGTGATACCTCCGCAGTCGTTTTTCACGCTAGCTACAGAGAAATTGGGGATTAAAATCTACGAATAACGCTTTAGAGGTCTGATGAACATGGTCGAATATGTCGAGAAAGAGGTCAAGAAGGTCGATGTCTGGCAGTTCAAGAAATACGCCTGCAAGGTCAAGCCGATAAACATCTACACCGGCAAGAACATAGTGGTGCTGAACAAGGCCGAGGCCCAGGAGCACGACATCTACTGGGGGTACCGCACCGAGCTCGTACATGAAAACATCAGGTTCATCGCGATAGTCGATGTGAGCGACGAGATAGTGAAACCGGGAGAGATAGGCATATTCAAGGACATAGCATCCATCCACAAGATGGAGGAGGGCGACACCATCGAAGTCATCCACATGGACCAGCCGGAATCCATCAAGTTCATCAAGAAGAAGCTGGATAAAGGCGCGCTCACCAGGGACGAGATATACAGCATAGTCAAAGAGATAATGCAGGACAGGCTCAGCGAGATCGAGACGTCAGCCTGGATAACGGCGGCCTACATCAACGGGTTCACGGATGACGAAGTGATATCGCTCGCCAATGCGACCGTGGATTCGGGCGAGAAGCTGGATCTGGGGAAGCACCCTATCGTGGACAAGCATTGCATCGGCGGTGTCGCCGGGAACAGGACCACGATGATAATCGTCCCGATAATCGCGTCCGCCGGCCTGTACATGCCGAAAACATCATCGAGGGCCATAACATCCTCGGCCGGCACAGCCGATACCATGGAGGTTTTCGCCGATGTCACATTCAATGTCGATGAGCTCCGTTCCATGGTGCTCAAGACAAAAGGCGCGATAGTCTGGGGCGGGGGCATGAAGCTCGCTCCTGTGGATGACAAGCTCATACAGATAAGGCATCCCCTCAGCCTGGACCCTGAAGGCATGCTCCTTGCGAGCATATTGGGGAAGAAGAAAAGCGTCGGGGCGGAATTCGCGATCATCGATATCCCGGTGGGTCGCGGCGTGAAGGTCCAATACCTAGAAAGAGGCAACGAGCTCGCCAAGCATTTCCTCCGGGTCGGCGAGAAATTAGGCATCAAGCTCGAAGCTTTGATAACCGACGGAGCGGAACCGGTGGGGAACGGGGTCGGCCCGGGCCTGGAATGCGTGGATGTCCTGCAGGTGCTGAACGGCCAAGGGCCTGACGATCTGCGGCACAAGAGCCTGATAATGGCTGGGAAGCTGCTCGAGCTGTGCGGCAAGGCTGAGAAGAACAGCGGCTACATGATAGCCCAGGACATCATCAAGAGCGGGAAGGCCATGGCCAAGTTCAGGGAGATAATCGAGATACAGGGGGGAAACCCGAAGGTCAAGGAATCGGATATCAAGATAGGCCAGTACAGCCACACGGTGAACTCGGATGTAGCAGGGTCCATCTTCCATATCGACAACAAGACGATCGCCAAGATAGCGAGGATTGCAGGCGCTCCGCGCGACAAGGGGGCGGGGGTCCTGCTCCACCGCGTCAGGGGAGACAGGGTCGAGGTCGGCGACAAGCTGTTCACAATCTACGCCGAGAGCGAGGCCATGCTGGATTTCTCCCTCAAGGCATTGAAGGACCTGGAGCCTGTCGAGATGCGCAAGATGCTTCTGGGAGAGATGAAATAGATAGGGATATAATTTTTCCATGCGTTTGCGCATGCATGGAAACCCGATACGCTCTTTTGAGCCTTTTATTTTCATTTCTGTTCGTTTCCGGTTGCGTCCTGGAGCTTCCGGCCGGAAACAATACTAATACCTCAGGGAACAATAGCACCATCATCCCTCCGGGCTATACTGTGAAGGATTACTGCGAGCGCGACAGCGACTGCTACAGGCAGGTGAAATGCTGCGACTGCGGCCTCGGCGAATACGTAAACAAATACAACCTGGACAATCCAATCTGCACGAGCCCGAGATGCCTCTGCCCGATATCGGATACGATCGGGAAATGCGCGGGCAACAGATGCATAGCGACGCCAGCCATGCCTATAACTCCGGACAATGAGAGCAAGAAGCCTGGGTTCTGCGGATGGTCGACAAACGGCACATGCGCTGGCGACCTGGACTGCAAGAGCGGAGGCTGCTCGAACCAGGTCTGCCAGTCAGTGAACGAACCTTCCGTCGTGACGACTTGCATATTCTCTGAATGCTTCGATGCCCGCTCCTATGGCGTGCTCTGCAGATGCGTCAATAGCAGATGCAGCTGGGAGTGACTGGAGCGCATAGGTTATGCCGTCTTTAGCGCGCCAGATTTCTTCTCTTGTATCTTCCATGGGCCGCTCTCCTGCCGGACTATGCTCACGCTCTGCAGTATCGCATGATTCCCCTGGGAAGATTCCCGTATCATCGCGAAGCTCTCTATCTCCGGCGGGGTCCTCCTGATATCTTCGACGAGCGCAGCAGCGACAGCCCTCGCCCTCAGGGTGGGCGCGCTCTTCTGGAAATCGGTTATCTTGCAGGCGAAATGGGCTACATAATAGCTTTCAGGCTCGATGAGATATCCCCTGCTCCCGGCCATCAGCTCCATCGGCATCTTCCCGATCGATGGGTCCGTCCGTCGCTCTTCAGGATAGCCGAGCAGGTAATGCGGATAGTCGCCCCCCATCATCCCGAGCCTGTTTTCCAGGCTGCTCAATGAATCATGGACGCGGCTGAAATGCAGGTCTTCCCCGGCATTGCGCCTTATCGCCCGGGCGAGCTCGTCCGGATCATAGACTTCGAGCGAGCCGTCTTCGTTCGTCCTCATCTCGAGGCCGGCATTGAAGAAGAGCATGCTGAAATTGTACTGCTTGGCCATATGGTGCATCAAATCAGAGTAGGCATGGCTGCACAACGCTAATGGCTTTATCCCTAAAGCGACCAGCGCGACATCGAGGTCGAAAAGCCAGACGGATAATTGCGGATTGGGCTGATTGCGAGTGTCGCCGGACTGATTGCGAGCATCACCAACGGAACGTTTATCAGCGTTTTTTGAAGCGCGGTTCGCTTTGGCGAGCGGGTGGTAGTCCCGGAACCCAGGGTGCGTGGCAAGCGGCATGTCCCTGATGACTCCGCACGATTGCGCGAAATATCTCTCGAAGCGCCGCTGGGCCGGGGGGAATGCCGGCAATACCTCTTTCCTGAAGATATCGCGGTACGTCTCGAGCTTCGGGACATTTGTCATAAATATGATATACATGTGATGGATTAAAAACAGGCCATCATAATCCGTTCAGCTTCCTGTGCTCTATCTTCATGCACCTGTCCATGACGACATTCAGGCCGGCTGCGCGCGCTTTGGCAGCCGCTTCCTCGTTCACTATTCCAACCTGCATCCAAACCGTTTTCGCGCGGATTTCTATCGCTTCGTCCACTATCGGCGGGACGTCCTCGCTTTTGCGGAAAATATCCACGACATCGATACGCGAGCGGATAGGTTGGGGGATTTCTTGAAGCGTTTTGTACGCTTTGATCCCGCGCCATTCCGAGATATTAGGGTTGACTGGGATTATGGCGTAGCCCTGCTCAGAGAGGTAATATGCGATATTGTAGCTCGGGCGCCCGGGGTTGTCCGAGAGGCCTACCACCGCGATGACTTTTGTTGTCCTCATGATTTCCGGGATATCCATATGAAATGCGCACGACGCTTATCCTTTTAAGGACTTTGCCGTACTCTCCTAACTTATCCCGTCGTAGCTCAACGGTAGAGCGGTCGGCTGTAGCTTTGGTTTGCTCGCTTTTATCGAGCGATTCTACTATCCTTTAGTAGATACCGACAGGTTGCTTGTTCAAATCAGGCCGACGGGATATAATCATCTTTACGGCGTATCATTCTTATTCTGTGTGAGTTCGCGTAAGGAAGTATTTAAAGGCATTCTGTGCACGTGATATACAGGACGTGCATCCATGCTCGAACAAAAAAGACCCGCAGGCCCAGGATTGGCTAAAACCCGCCCCAAGGAGATAACCGTGAGGATGGAGCCTGAGGCTTATCGCGAAGTCGAATCGGCAGCCATCGTCATCATGAAGATCTATGCCCCGGAGAAGAAGACAGCGATAAGCCTGGTGCTCAGCAACATGAACGACCTGGATGATGGATTGAAGAAAGCGGTCAAAATGACCCTGACGATGGACATAAAGAATTTCGAGGCCTCGCTCGATTCGAACTTCAAGGTGAGGTTCAATGCAGACGGCGCCCATGTCCTTTTCAAGTTGAAAAAGGTCGCAAGGGATAATTTCTTCACGACCGAAGAGCCGGTCTTCGAGACATTGAAACGGGCGGCAGAGAAGAATTGAGCGCGCAGGCATTGCCCGAAGGTGAAACCATGTCTGAACAGAATCCTAACAAGGCGCGCCTCAAAGCGGTCATCGCATTCAGATATCCGACCCTGGAGATAACGGTCAGCGAGGATGAGATGAGGCTCCTATGCTCCAAGGAATCGTTCGCGCTCCGCATGATGTGCACGAAGGCCGGGAGTTCGGTTAATATCAGCCTCAGGAACGATAATCCCTCTGCGTTTTTCGGCTTCTATGACGAGATGAAGAGCCTGAACGTGGACGTCAGCCCGAAAGATTATAAGAGATACCTGGATCCGAGCATGAAGGTCCGGATAAGGAGCAAGAGGCATGTGGCCTTGTTCTCGGTCATCGACATCAAGCCGGATCATCTGTTCGGGGATATGGAACCCCTGCCGGAGGGCAGGTTCGAGGATTCCCGGGAACACCCTTCCTGATCAGATTTTCTCCGCTGCCCGCTGGACCACTTCATTCAGGGCGGGGTGGATGTGCACCGTGTTCAGGATATCGTTGATGTTCGATTTCCCTGCCTTCATCGAGACAAGGACCTCATGGAGCAATGTGGCCGCTTCAGGCCCGATTATATGGCAGCCGAGAATCTTCCCGTCGTAATCCGCAAGGATTTTCACGAAACCGTCTTTTTCCAGCATGGCAAGGCCCATGCCGGTGTCTTCGTAATTGGATTTTCCGACCAGATAATCCTCGCCTTTTGCTTTCAGCTCCTGCTCTGTCGCACCCACGCCGGCTATCTGCGGGTATGAGAATATGGCGTGCGGCATCGCGGTGTAATCGACCGCGGCCTTGTGGTGCTCTTTCGAACCGAGAACGTTATGCGTGACGTATTCAGCCTCTAAATTGGCAGAATGCTTGAAGAGGAATTTACCTGAGATATCGCCGAGGGCCCATATCCCCGGGACGCTCGTCTCCATGAACTCGTTCGTCTCGATATAGTTTTTGGCATCCGTCTTGATGCCTGATTTCGCTGTATCGAGGATGTCTGTATTCGGCACCCTTCCTGTCGCGATGAGAAGGTCCGTGCCCGAGACGCTCGAACCATCAGCGCCATGGACGATTATCTTCTTCCCTTTCTTCTCTATGCTCTTGATTCCGAATCCGAGCCTCACATCATATTGCTTGGAGAGGAGCTCGGCGAATTTGGCTGATATCTCCTCATCCTCGTGCGGGACGAGCTTCACATTGCGCTGGAGGATGTGGATTTTGGAGCCCATCGAGCCGAAGAAATGCGCGAGTTCTACTGCGATATATCCGCCCCCGATGACGATTAGCTCCTTTGGAAGCTTCTCGACACGGAGCGCCTGGTCGCTAGTCATGAATGGGACTTTGCCGAGGCCTTCTATTTGAGGAATCGTCGGGCGCGTTCCCGCTGCCACAACAATCGAATCCGCGCTTATCTCGCTATCCCCGACTTTCAGGGTTTTCGGTCCTGTGAATGCGCCCCGGCCTTTGAATATCTTGATGTTGTCGGCCTTCTTTATGCTCTCCTCGATATCTTTTGCTTCGCTGTCCACCTCGTCCATCGCCCTGTGCATGATTTGTTTGAATGCGATTTTCCCGAGTTTGGATTCCACACCGAACTCTTTCGAGCGCTTGATGGTCTGCACTATATCCGCCGTGTGGATGAGTATCTTCGTGGGGATGCACCCCCGGTTCAGGCATGTGCCTCCCATCGGCCCTTCTTCTACCAGCGCCACTTTCATGCCACGCGATGATGCTGCGCTCATGACTTCCAGGCCTGAGCCTGCGCCTATGACTATGAGATCGAATTTCTCCATAATGCGGGATTGGATGATGAAAGATAAAAATAGTGTGTTTTGTGCGGATTCGCTTCGGTTCTATGCCAATATCACTCTGATATAGAACATAGGGTCGAAGAAGTTCTTGTGCGCTTCCGGGTCTATCAGCGCGTCGGATATCAGCTCCTGGACGTCCTTGCTCCGGGAAGCTTTGTCGATTATCAGGTTGAGAAGGAACTCGTTGTTGGCAAGGCGCTGTATCCTGTAGTTCGTATCTATCTCTGCTTCCATGTTCTCTCTCAGCTTCTTCTGGTACCTGGAGAGCGATTTCTCGGACAAATCATCCTCGGACAACGCGGTATCGAGAACATCTGCCGCTATCTTCCCGCTCATCAGGCCGTTCCCCACCCCTTCGCCGGAGAACGGGTCAATCAGGGAAGCCGCATCACCTACCAGGACAAAACCGTTGCCATATGCCTTCAGTTTCTTGGAGCCGAGCGGGAGAAGCCAGCTTTTCGCGGATGAGATGGGTTTCGCGTTCTTGAAACGCTCCTTGAATAGGGGATTTTTCGTTATCACTTCGTCCATGACCTGCTTCAGGTTGACTTTCTTCTTTTTCATGTCCCTGACTATCATGCCTATCCCGACATTCGCCTGTTTGTCAGGGAGCGGGAAGACCCAGAAATACCCGGGCAATGCTTCTTTCACGAAGTGCAGTTCTATCTTGTCCGTGCATCCTTCCACATTTTCGAAATAAGCGCGCAGCGCTGCGCACTGATGCGCATCATCTTCGTTCACGAGGCCGACTTTCCGTGCGACCACGCTTCCAGCGCCGTCAGCGCCAACCACCGCTTTTGCCCGGAATTCGAGCTCCTTGCCCTCCGATGTGCCGCGGACGCCTATGATCCGGTTCCCATCGCGGATCACATCGCTAACGACAAATCCTTCTATCGTGCGTTTGGCCAGCTTCTTGGCGTTCTGGAACACGACATTATCGAAGACCTCTCTCCTGCAAACGAAACCCGGAGGAGGCTCGTCGGGCGAACGGACTGATGATATCGGGACGACCTTGGCGTTCGGCGAGGAGAATATGAGCCCAGTCATGTCCTTATGCTCGCCTTTGCGCACAGCATCCAATAATCCGAGCTCGGCGAGCACCGAAACTGATTTCCCGCTGATGCCATCCCCGCATGTCTTCTCCCTTGGGAATTTGGCCCTGTCAAGGAGAAGGACCGACCGCCCGGCTTTCGCCAGGAAAGATGCGCAGCTTGAACCTGAAGGACCTCCACCCACCACTATCACATCATATCTTTCCTGCGGAGCGCTTGCCCGCTTTTCCTGTGGAACGCTTGTTTGCTGTGTATCCTGTTCAGCCATGTTTCACACCTGGATTCCGATAATAGAATTCGTTAATATTATTTGTGAATTATTACTTATACATGCTTATAATCGTTTGCGGGCTTCCGGGGAGCGGCAAGACGACGATAGCAGAGGCTCTCTCGAAAAGGCTCGGGGGGTGCTATCTGAGCAGCGATATCATCCGGAAACAGATGCATGGCCTGCCATCCTACGACGAAGACGAGAAGCGGGACATATATCGGCAGATGGCGTTCCGTTCGTTGCAACTGTTCCGCGGAGGCGAAGAGACGATCGTCCTTGATGCGACATTCTTCAAGCGCGAATACATAGAGATGGCGAAAAACGCCGCGCTGAAGGCAGGGAGCGTCCTCCGGATAATCGTCTGCAAGCTGGATGAAGCTGAGACCAAGAAACGCCTTAATGCAAGGAAAGCAGGACCGAGCGATGCTGATTATAAGATTTATCTGAAAGTGAAGGATGACGCCGAACCGGTAGAGGAAGAGCACCTTGACCTTGATTCGTCCCAACCGCTCGATAAATGCGTCCAGGATATAATCGATTATATCGAACGGATGGAGAACGTTGGGGAAAGCTCCGATATATGAAGGATTCAGGGCATGATGGATAGTCTGGGTGGAAAATATGGATGGCGCGGATATCAAGAGGCTCATGGATTCCCTTCCGGGCGCTGAGCTGCGCGAGACGCATATCTCATGGGTCATACTCGCCGGGGAAAGGGCGTTCAAGATAAAGAAACCAGTCAAATTCTCGTTTTTGGATTACTCGGATATGGAGAAAAGAAGGATATCCTGCATGGACGAGCTGAGGTTGGATAGGCGCTTGGCGCCGGATATCTACCTGGATGTCGTGGGGATTGTCCCTGATGCGAAAAAGAAAGGGTTTTCCCTTGTCCGGCTCTGGGAGATGGCCGGAGCTGAGCATCCAGTCGAGTATGCTGTGGAGATGGTCCGCCTTGATGAAGAGAGGATGATGGATAAGCTTCTCGAGCGGAATGAGGTGCCAAGGAAAAGGGTGGAGGAGCTCGGCCGGATTATCGCTGATTTCCACTCCCGGATTGATAAGATGGACCCGAAAGACGGATTCAATTCTCCCAAGATGATATGGGAGCATATCTCAGACCTTGGAACGCACAAGAAAGCCATAGAGAAGGCGTGCGGGAAGGATTTTGGCGCTAAGGTCGATTTCGTCCTCGAGCGCTCGAAAAAGTTCATAGACAAGAACAAGGCTCTTCTCGCGTCTAGGATGGAGAATGGATTCGTGCGCGATTGCCATGGCGATTTGCATTCAGGCAATATCTTCATAGATCACAAGATATGGATAATCGACTGCATCGAGTTCAACAAGGATTTCAGGTGCGTCGATGTGGCGAGCGAAGTGGCATTCATGGTTATGGACCTTGATGCTCATTCGAAAGAGGATTTGGGGATCGCGTTCGTGAATGAATACCAGGCGCATACCCAGGATACCCAGCTCGGAACTTTGCTTCCGTTCTACAAATGCTACAGGGCGAATGTCCGGGCGAAGGTGGCTGCGATAGGGTTCGAAGCTACCGGCTCCAAGGAATCGGTTGAGAAGATAAGGAAATACCTCCTGCTAGCAGAGAGATACGCGGGAATGCTTTGATTGACGTCTTGTTTTAAAAATTATTCCCATTAATATCAGTGTATTAACACTAATCAATATTCATGGCGGAGGGAATGGAATGAGCAGATACCCTGGGGATAACGAATTCGGTCTCGCATCGCTCAGGGTGATGACCTCCGGGTTGCTCAAATATCCGCTATTGCGGGATATCAAACGCCTCGAGAGAGATGAGATAGTCCGCCATGCGGATGCTTTGTCGAAGGCACCCGTCCTTCTCGATGTGGGGTGCGGGCTCGGGGAGGATATGCACGCCATTGCGGACCGGGTGGATGGCCGGCTGGTGGGGATTGATAACAATCCTCTGGCGATCAAGGAGTGCCCTCCGCACCCAAGGCTGGAATTCCTGCTCAGGGATGCTAAATGCACTGGATTGCGGTATCAGTCCGCCGATATATCCTTCATCACTGTCAACACATTGGGGAATTTCGATTTGCATGAGCGGCATCTATGGCTGAGGGAAACGCTGCGAGTATCCGGGCTTTGCCTTGTTTCCCTGTATATTAATACCCACGATAAGGAAAAAATGTCGGTTGCGGACCGGCTTGAATATTACCGGAGCCTGATGGCGCTCGATGTCAGGTATTTCGAGCACGGGTTCCGTTCGGATGCCCTTGATTGGACAGGAAGATTGTTCACCCGAAAAGAGATGGCTGAGATGTTCAGGATACACGGGATAAAGGAATTCGGGTTGAAGAGGATGAACGAGATACTTGTGATAGCGTCCATCCCAACCCAGCGGATGCATTTTGTGCCTGACCTTTCCGAAGTGCGTTTGCTCGGATGGGATACCTGATTTTGTGGTAATAAGTATATATTTATAAACAGAAATACGCACTATATCTTTATGCCTAAAAGCAGAACCCTCCGAGGACATGCTCCGCAGGAAGCGGAGATCCTCAAACAAATCCCTTACCCGTTATTCATGAACAGGGAGCTTGTCGAGCGATTCGCAGCCATACCTCTTTACGAATCCAACAACCCGAAGAAGCCGGAATGGAGGGAAACTCCGGTGATCCTGGCCGATCTTTCGAGATACGGATACGGGATCGTCCTGATAAAAGACGAATCAGACAAGCGCAGCAACCCCACAGGGACTTTCAAGGACCGCCTGGCATGGGAGGTCGACACGATTTACCGGGAGATGGCGATTTCCTTGGATGCGAATCCGGGGATAGACCCCAGGCGCGTGCGTGTTCCGCGTTTCTCTATCATTACCAATGGGAATGCCGGTCTTGCGCTCGCGAAAATGTTCGAGAAGTACTGGCTTCCTCCTGTGAAGCTGCTCATCGATACATCCTGCCCTGAAGAGAGGGTCGGCATCCTGCTCAAGCAGTATGCAGATGTTTATCGGGCGGACCTGAGAGGCGAGCTCGGTGACAAGGATATCCGCAAACTCACAAACAACTCTTCTGGAATAGAGATAGATTCATCCATTAGATGCCTGGACCTGAATTCTGTCGCCTATGACTGGCATGTATTCGAAGCTTTGAACCAGGGAGCGGACAAGATATTCGTGCCATACGGCTCTGGCCTGCTTTTCGAGAACTATCTGACGTGGCAGAGGATGATTGGCAGGATGAGCGGAAATATCGACCCCCGGCTCAAGGTGCCCCAAGGCGCAGTGCCTTCTATGAACATAATGGCCGCTGAACCAAGGATGATAGTCAACAGCTCCGCCGACAAGCTGGTGAAATACCACAACCCCTTCGCGATTTCTTCTGAATCAGACTGGAGAGTCATGAAAAAGCTCGGGTTGAGCGGCCATGAGACCGGCAAGTACAGGGTGCCTGAAGAGTACATCGACGAGGCATACCGCATCATGAGCAAGTTCGTTCCTTGCGAGAAATCATCTAGCGCAGGCCTTGCGCTCTATTTATTCCAGTATGATATGGGCATGATCAGCCCTGATGAGAAATGCCTGGCTATCAACACCGGCAAAGGCATCTAGGATACAGTTAAAAGTATTGGTTCGCCATCCTCTTTATGGATGAAGAGATTCGACAGCTCGGCCGGGCGTTCCTGGTCACGCTTGTCGTCCTGATTGTCCAGCTCATCGGTTTCCAGATGTCCGGGAGCCTCGCGCTCCTCGGCGACAGCGCCCATGTCTTTTCGGATATAATAGCGATAGGCGCCTCATTATTCGCTGTTTGGCTGGCCATGCGCGCGCCGACCGGCAGGAGGACCTTCGGCTTCCACAGGTTCGAGGTCCTGGCCGCATTCCTGAACGGCATGCTCCTTGTCGCGATGTCCCTCTTGATAGCCTACGAGGCAGTACAGCGCCTGAACGGGGCGAGCTATGCGATAAACAGCGTTCCGATGCTTGTGACCTCCCTTGTAGGGCTTGCGGGCAATGTCTATGTCGCCTATCATCTGCAACATGAGGAGAACCTGAATACCAGGAGCGCATTCATCCACGCTGCTGGCGACGCGCTATCTTCGGTCGGAGTGCTGATTGGCGCGGTATTGATAATGATAACCGGATTGGTCGTCATAGATATCATCGTCAGCCTGATAATCGCATCAATCATACTTTTCAGCGCATACACGATATTGCGCGGCTCGCTTTCGATACTCATCGAATCAGCGCCATACGGAGTGGATGCCGACCGGGTGACGAAGGCGGTCGAATCCGTGGATGGCGTGAAGGGCGTCCATGATATCCACATCTGGCGCACCTGCTCGGACCTGGTCTTCGCCATGATGCATATAGAGACCGACAACGTCCCCCTGGCGATGACCCGGCCGATACAGAGCGATATAGAGGAGAAGCTCCATCACGAGTTCCAGATAACGCATGTCACGATACAATTCGAGCCGGTCGGATGCTCGTGCGACAACCAGAAGATGTGCAACATGCTCGAGCACGGGCGGAAGAAGCACAGGCATGCGCACTGAATAGACAGCTTAATTCGCTTGTTTCCGGGCTGCTGCCGTTGCCCCGCCTTCGGACATGAGTTCCTCAGCGAAGGCGTTGAAATGCCTGACCAGCAAAGCGATATCCTCTGTGAACTGCACCATCTCCACTTCCTTCTGGCAGTCCCTGAAGGTTTTTATCCCGTTCTTCGGCCTGGACGTGATTTCCATGGCTGTCAGAGCAGCTTCGTACAGCAGCTGGGAAAAACCGTCTTTCTTGTCCTTCTCCTTGGTCTTGAAGCAGAACTTCTCGTTTTCAGGGTGATAATTGTGAGGCGCCGTGCGTTCCAGGCCATGGATGGCTTCCACCACGAAATCAGGGTTGAGGTTCGGCTTTGCCAGGAATAGGTACATGTAGGTCCTGAGCATCAGGGCATGGACCGCTGACGGGGCCATCGAAACGAACGCATGGAGCTCGAGGCCTGAATCCCTGAAAGCATTGTCCAGGATTTCCTCATAGACAGCCAATGTCTTCGTCTTGCGTATATTTGCTATGAACCTCGCATTCAGGCGGGCATTCTCCAGGATGCTCTCCACGCTCGTTTCCATCCTTTTGGTTATCGCAGGATATATGTCCTCCTTGCGCTCGGCCATGACGAACAGGAATTTATCCCAGAATTCTCTATGCACCTTGTAACGGTCGAATTCCGGTATGACTACGATGCGCGGGAGAAGGCAACGCCCGGTCTTCTCGATTCCTTCCTCATCGAAAAAGAATCTCTCGAAATACTGCAGGCGGTTCTTGGTGCCTTTCGGCATGGTGGCGGCGACCTTTCCCAGGAAAGATGACAGTTCTGTGATTGTGTTCGGCAGGAATAATCCGTCTTCAGCGACTGTGAGAGGAGCCTTGACTATATAGCGCCGTGCTGTCGCCTTGATGGAAAGCGCTTCCAGGGCGTATATCCTGTCTTTTTCAGGCAATACCTGCGCGAAATGCGTTTTGCCTGTCGTGGGGTTTGTGATGCCATCGAAAGACATACCCTGCTCCCTGGCCTTGAGAGGCCTGGCATTCATTAGGAGCATCTGTTTTCACCCATCATGGTAGATGATGATGAGAAATGATTAAAAACAAGGTGGAAAAGCTATTACATACTGACACTGAACTGGCAACTTTATAAATTGTTATTCAATATATAACAAACAGGTTTTACCATGACTTCAAATAACGGATTCTCAGGAACCAAGGCTGTGATAGCGGATAGGATACAGACGAACATGTCCTATTATAGCGTTTTCGGGCTTGAACCGGGCGCGAAACCGGAAGAGATAAAGGCCGCATTCTTCGAGGCTATCCGTGAGTTCAATCCGGCAAGCCCTCTGACTGAGAAGGAGAACCTGGTGGCCCAGGTCCTCATCGAAGCGTACCACACATTGAGCGACCCGGTCAAACGTGCGAAATATGATAAACGATTCGGGGACATCCCGGCCAGGAAGGTGGAGATGCCGGCCGAAACCACGAATCCCATGTTCTGGCTATATGGCGACAGCAAACACAGGGCCAAGGCGAATTATGAGCTTCTCACCAAAGGGTTGGAGCGTTACAAGGATTCGCATGTCATTGATTTCGTCACAGACAATGAGCTCGGCGCCGCATGCATATGGGCTATCATAGGTTTCGCCAGGGGTCCGCCGAAAACCCAGGCATTCAAGGATGCGGTTTCCAAAACAGGTGTGACTGCGGCAGAGGCGTACTACGACGAGAATATGGCTATCCTCAGGAAAAAGCTGGGGAACCCGGACAACCGCAATGTCGCAATCATCCTTGCAGGGATAGGCGGATTCGCCGAAGTCAAGATAATGGCCGGCGAATTCGTGATAGAGCAGGGCTCTATCGATGACCTGGTGGAGCTCGCAGGCCGTTCATCCTGCGCAAGCGAAACGCGCCTGGCAGCTGTTCAGAGGCTGACGGCGATGCTTACCAAGGACCAGCTCATGGCCATCGACCTGCATCTGATACCTCCGGTCATCCATCTAGGTTCGCAGGTGATGAACCTCCATACGATGATTCGCGATGCTATCCAAGGTCCGCCGGAGCTACCGGCGAGCGAGCTGACCACCTCGCTTCAATTAGACAAACCCGCAGACAGGATAGTCCCGTCTGCCTTGCCCAGATCGAGGATGCCGGCTGTCCTCGGGGCAAAGTCCATTGTGGATAAAGAGGCGGGCGTCGTGGATTTCGACCTGAGCATGATGCAGAGCCAATATGCACCAACAATGGTCGCGACACAGGATCTCAAGGTGGAGACCCTGAGCGTGGGTGACCTTTTCACGATAGTGCAGGGGAAGCTCCCGGGAAGGATCCCGGCTTCATATGAACTCATCCGCAGGTCCGACAGGGCCGAATCCAGCCACCAGCTCCTGGGCCTGTTCGCGATGTTCAATGGCAACGACCCGATATCGACATCGCTCCGCAACGACATCGAGGCGAAGATAAACAGCATGATAAACAGGCAGAACGCCCAAAAGAGCGCTGATCCGACCCGTATCGAAGAATCCGATGCGAGTGCAAGAAGGTTATCGAGAAGGAGAAGCAGCTCGCGCTCTTCTGCGATTAAAACAGGAGCTCCGAGGCCCGACCCGACGAAACAGAGGAAATAAGCGGAAACGCGTTCCGATTGATTTTTCATTTTTTTTATTTTCGTCCCTATTTATCTGAAATCGACTTCTATCCTTGTTTTTTTATCGTCTTCTTTCAATGATTCGAATTCGTCCCTGAGTATTTCAGGCATAGTCCCCCGGATAGCTATCCAGCCGGACTTGGAATCGAAGAAATCCACACGGTGAACAATGAAATCGTGCCCGTTGCCTTTGAATTCCCTCAATCGATGCGACCTTCCGATGAACAGTATGTTCCGCTCATGCCCGTATTCGCAGATATTCCTGAAGATGCCAGGCTCCCGGACAGCATCGATTATCCTTGCCCAGTCCCTCCTGCCATAGAGCCTGGTGAAAAACAGGACGTCCATATCCTCTTTGCCCATGGTCGCCTCTATCTCCATCTTCGCCAGTCTCAGCTTCTCAAACTCTTCCTGCGGGATCTTGCCGTTCAGTATCTCCACATAATCAAGCGCGTCTTCGGTCTGGAGGTGGACTATCGGGATGCCCGCGTCCATGACCCTGACTATCATGCTTGCTGTGCTGGAGTAGCCGCATTCATTGACGCTGTCTTCGAATTCGACCATGTTTCTCAGGATTTCACGCCTTCCGTTTTCATCGGCATTGAAGAAATCCATGGTGCGCTCGTTCATTAGTTTGGCTGACCAGCCCTCGCAGCCGTCAGCGAAGAATCCCGTGCATTTCCGCTTGATGGCGATATTGCCGATGAGGGTGTTCTGGAGTCTTACGAACCTCATTACTTCCTGCTTCTGCTCCAGGTCATCGAATGGGCAGCCGTGCTTGCCCCCCACGATGTAGAGCTCCCTGCGCTTCAGCGGATTCCTCTCGTGGCGCTTGGATGGGAGCTCTTCCAGCAGATTGAATCTTTGCATCAGGTTTATGTTGTATAAAAAGAATTAAAATGGCTTGTTAGTGCCTGAAATGCCTGATCCCTGTGAATATCATCGCTATCTTGTGCTCGCTCGCCGCCATGAAATGAAGATTTTCGTGTCTACTCATTTCACCTTCACATACTCATTGCCGGATGCCGCATAGACAAGGACTTTTATCTCTCCCACAAACGCACGCGCGTTCGACATCACTTTGCTCGCTTCCTCGGATTTCATCTCCCCGAGGCCATATGAGGCCTTTATGCGTTCGGTCTTGGCATTCGACAGCGTATCAGAGTAGCTTTTGCTGAGCTGTTTGGCATTTTTCAAATAAGCGACATACTCTTTCGGGACCTTCTTGTTGATGTAGAAAGCCTCGAATGCGGCTATCGCACATTCATGGGACCTCGCTTCAAGCCCGATAAGGAAGAGCGCTGCCATGGTCGCATGATACATGGAATAATATGCGCAGACTATCTGCCAGTCGAAGAATCTGCTCTCGCCCATCTTCTGGGCCGCGTGGAGATTGTGCTCCGCTTTCTCCAGATGGCTTTTTGCGGCATCCGCATCGGCCCCCCGCTCGATGAGCCTTGGCGGCACATCCGGCGTCCCTTCAAAACATCGTTCAAGCTGGTTCATGGTTTCCCCTCTCTCAAAGCGAATTCCCAGAATGCAGTATTATCCTTCAGGACTATCCTGTCCCGCCATATCCCTTTGTATATCGGCTCTTTGCGCCATTGGCTTGCGAGTTCTTTGGAGGATATAGAATGGATATTTATCTTGATCCCGAAGACAGCCTCTTTTTTTGAGATCGCATCCTTGTCATAGGTCCCATCCACCATCAGGATATCAATGTCGCTGGAATCCCGTTCTTGCTGTCTTGCCACAGACCCGAAAAGGAGCGCGAAGGAGCATTTGCCTAGCAAAGTTGCGATTTCAAGGAGAAGCATGGCGGATTTAGCGTTCCGGAGGAAGAGATTGGTCCGGTCCTGCTCCAGGATGGCCATGAAAGGAAGGGCGTTTTCCTTGATGAGCGAGAAAAAAACCTGCCTCCCTTTTTTGTGTTTATTCAAAACACGGATTTCGCAGAAATGATTCAGATATGAAAACACGGTTTCGTGGGAGATATCTATCCCCATATCCCTGATTTCCTTCTCTATCTCCAGACCGTATTTCTCTCCGAGCGGATCGGACTGGAATGGTTTGAGGCAGTAGAACATGCGCCAGTTGGTCGAGAAGATGGAATTTTTGTCCAGATTCATGATCGTATTATAGTGTGATTGATTTTTAATTGTTGATATAAAGACTATATAGTTGTTATAACCTATATTTATACAGGTTGCGCCCGCGACTATTCAGTGCCTGAAATGCCGGATGCCTGTGAATATCATCGCTATCTTGTGCTCGTTGGCCGCCTTGATGACTTCGGCATCGTTTATCGACCCGCCTGGCTGGATGACCGCGGTTATTCCGAGTTTAGCCGCGTAATCTATGCCGTCCCTGAACGGGAAGAATGCATCCGATGCCATCACGCACCCTTTCAGGTCTTTCCCCGAATCCTTCGCTATCATCGCTGCCAATTTCGCCGCGTCTATGCGCTTCATCTGGCCTGCGCCTATTCCGACTGCCTGGTTCTCTCTTGCATATACTATCGCGTTCGATTTCACGTATTTCACTGTCTTCCAGGCATACTGCAAGGATTTCATCTCAGCGTCTGTCGGCTTGCGCTCTGTGACAACCTTCATGTCTTCCAATAGCTTGATATTGGCGTCCTGGACTAGCAATCCACCTAAGATAGAGCGGTATTTGCGGTACGGGACGCGCCTTGAGTTGATGCTTTTGGCTTCCATCACGCGGATGTTCTTCTTTGCCTTGAAGACATCCATGGCCCCCGGGCTGAATGACGGCGCCATCACTATTTCCACGAACCTGCTCGTGATTTCCTTTGCCAATTCTTCATCCACAGCGCGGTTGAGCGCCACGATGCCTCCGAATGCGGCTTCAGGGTCGACTGATTTGGCTATCATATAGGCTTTCAACAGGTTCTCATCCGATGCGACTCCGCAGGGGTTGTTGTGCTTCACTATCACTGCTGTAGGGTCCTCGAACTCGCGGATGAGTTTGAATGCCGCGTTGCAGTCCAATACGTTGTTGTAGGATAATTGCTTGCCCTGGTGCTGGATGGCGTCCAGGACTGACGGGTTCTTGTAGTGCTCGTCGCGGTACAGGGCGGCTCGCTGGTGCGGGTTCTCTCCGTATCTCAGATCCTGCTTCTTGTGGAAGGTCAGGTTCATGTAGTCCGGGAATTCGGCTCCCAGGTTGAATCTCTTCCTGAAGAACTGCTCGATGACAACGTCATAATGGGCGATGCATGTCCAGGCATCTATGGCTAATCGTTCGAGCGTCTTTTCGGAGATTTCGCCCGCGCTCTTCTTCATCTCTTCAATTATCGCTTCGTACCTGTCCGGCCTGCTTATGACAGCCACATGCTGGTAGTTCTTGGCTGCCGCGCGTATCAAAGTCGGCCCGCCGATATCGATTTTCTCGATTATATCAGGAAGGGATGCGCCTTTCTGGACCGTATCCTCGAACGGGTACAGGTTCACTACGACCATGTCGATCAGGTCGATTCCGTATTTCTTGGCTTCTGTTAAATGTTCAGGTTTCGAGCGGTCGGCGAGTATTGCTCCGTGGATTTTCGGATGCAATGTTTTTACCCTGCCTTCCATCATCTCGGGGGAGCCTGTGAAATCAGAGACATCGCGGACCTTGATACCGTTTTCAGACAAGAGCCGGGCTGTTCCTCCAGAGGAGATTATCTCGATATCCAGGCTTGCCAAGACTTTCCCCAGCTCGACGATGCCTGTCTTGTCATAGACGCTTAACAGTGCCCGTTTGACTTTCATAAATATCCCGCCAGTGCGATTTCTGAGGCTCGGTTTTTGATATTAAAGAAACAGTTAAACTATATGAGTTATGCGCCTTAAAAAGGTTTGCGGAAAGATGCGCGTTCTTCCCTTTTCCGCAAGCGCTTTTCCCTGCTATGATCGCTGGATTCCGCTTGATTTAGCTCGTTTCCACATGAGCGGCCGTGATTCATGTGGAATTCACAGTATTTTCGTTCAGGATGCTGTGTTTTCCAACATGTTTCCGGCAAAATTCTACGACGTGAAAAACGCTGGATTTTGGCTGAAAAAATGTTACAACAATATAAATGCTTCGCTTGAATGTTTTATCACATTCGGTGACATTTTTTATGGCAAGCTTAGCACCACGGACAGCGGAATTGGAATATCGCCCCCCACAATCAGGGCGGCCGATATCCGGCCCAGCGCCGCCAATCTCATCCACCCGCCCGATAAGCTCCCGACCTGCGATCATCACCATGCCGAAACCTTGCGACCAACAGCTCTTCGATGCGTGCAGGCTCGGAAGCGTGGATAAGGCCAAATCAGCATTCGCTGATGGCGCTGATCCTGAAGCAATGGACCAGAAATCCAAATCGACGCCCCTGACTTACGTCCGGATGCAGAGGATCAGAGCCTTCGATGCCGAGAAGGGTGCGGAGCCGGATAACCCGAATTACAGCAAAAACCGCATTTCTGCTTTTGCTCCTCCAAACGATTATACAAAGGTCGAGAATCTCATCCTGGATAGGATACTCCTGAAAGCCGCAGAGGCCGGAGATATCTCTAAAATGGGATGGGCTATGGACGAAGGGGCGGACAAGGATGCCGTGGACCCTGATTTCAAGGCAAGCGCGGCTATTGTCGCGGCATCGCAGGGCCACTTCGATGCTGTCTCTGTCCTTAGGGAAAGAGGCGCCGACATGGAGAAGCGCGATGTCTATGGGATGGATATCGAGGACTGGAAGGCCATCAGCGTGGCCCGGAATCTGAGGGACATCTGATCTTAGGATAAGGCGCAATAGAATATTTTATAAAAGCGAATGCGCATGACTTTACTTGCTTTTTAGTGCCTCGGTAGTGTAGAGCTTTGGATGACGAGATGATTTTTTCTTCATCCTGAGCGCTCTATGGTTCAGCATACGAGACTGTCACTCTCGCGACCCGGGTTCGAATCCCGGCCGGGGCGAATCTTATTTTTTCTTCCGGTATTCTACTCTCTTTAGAAGCACCAGATATTCTGCCGGAGCACAAGGAGAACGCGGACACCGATAAACTCAGGCCGCGTCGGTAAATGACGTATTCCCCAGTGCTACTACCCTCTAACGCTCACAATGTATTCTTTAGGAGCACAAGATCTCCAAGTTGCGTTGCAACTTGGATGATACA
>CAILMU010000007.1 GCA_903835325.1 uncultured Microcaldota archaeon
ATGGCCTGGCATTCCGCGTGCCAGTGCCTTGCGGCTCCATGAACGACATGACGCTTCTTTTGAAGACGGATGCGACAGCCGAGGAGATAAACAAGGAGCTGAAGCGGGCATCCAACGAGGAGTTGAAAGGCATCCTGGGCTACACCGAGGACGAGATAGTCTCGAGCGATATAATCGGGGTGGCTTATTCATCCGTGGTGGACAGCAAACTCACCAAAGCCAAGGGGAAATTGGTGAAGATATCGGCCTGGTACGACAACGAGTACGGATATTCATGCCGGCTCGTGGACTTCGTAAAGAAGCTTGCAAGAGCGTAGTAGCGCGATTGCTGGGGCCTACCATCGTTTATAAATTTTATCTCACCTTTTTACTAGTATGGCAGTAGGAATGGAAGTTGTCGCCTCGAATGTGGCGGCATTTCTCGCAGGGATAGCGCCGGTCATATCACTCATCCTGATAATCCTGGGCGGCATAATGTACGGCCTTGCCCAGACGCAGCCTCCTGACACCAGGGGGAAATGGCAGACTGCGGGCATAAGCATGTTCATCGGCGGCGTCATCGTAGCGGCGATAGCAGGCGCGGCGAGCTTCATACAGGAGCAGTCGTCCGGATTATTGAAACCGACCTAGACGCAGAATGCAGTATCCTTTTATTTTCTAATCGGCAGAAGTATCCTTGCCGAATGCTGTAAGCTGGAACGATCATTATGGGCTATACCACATACAAGCCTCCGAAAAAACTCACCGATGAGCAGATAGAGGCATTGAGGAGGGGCGGGGAAGGAAAAGACGCCAAAAAGAATGCTGCGGAGGAAAGACGGGGGCAGGAAGGCTCCGCAGCCACAAGCAAGGAGATGGCCAGGCCACGCAGAGCGCTTCCGCAACCAAGACCGACTTCGCCAAAAGCTGTTGCCGAGAACCCGCTTCAGCAGGTCCATGCCAAAGTGACACCTCAATTTCGACCATCGAAAGCGCACGAACAGGCTGAAGAGGCAAACGCGCCCAAACAACAGAAGGGAGAGGCGAGGCCATCTACTACCAGCATCATCATCAAGGCGGCGGTAGACGCCCAGTTCTTATGGTACTCGCATATCACCAAACCAGTGCTGAATGCTGTTTTTGCCCCATTGATGATGACCGGGTGCGGGCCAGGCGGCGAGACATATGTGCCCCCTGGGAGCACACCGCCGATATCTCCGACGGCACCGGCCCCTTCTACGAGCTCTTCAGCGCCGATATTTTCCCAACAGCCGGGAGGCACAATCGAGGCTCCGCAGCAGAAGGTGAAATACTGGTGGCCGGCATTCATCATGAAGAACAACCAGCTCATGATGGTGTACTTGGGATATGGCGATGACACGTTCTATGACCCAAAGGACATGTACGCATCCAAGGATGCGATACCTAAGGCATCGATCGACGATATGAGGATGCAGATACAGGACATGCTCGCGTATATGCAGCAGTTCATGAAGGACCCCCAGAGCGTCACAAAGCCGCTTGAAGGCGTGATACTCATGAAAATGCCCACGCCCGTCAAGCTGCCGAATGGGAGCTACGCGGCAGGGGGGTATGGCGCCACCAACCCGGTCATGGTCCAGGATTCGCAAGGTAATGAGTTGAAGGATTACGCAGGCGGAGGGAAGGTGCTTGACTACGAAAAAAACGGCAAGGACGCCGGGAAAGTCCTTTTTCACGAGTTCCTTCACCTGATTTCTGACCAGCTCCCGGCTCAGGACTTTGCGGCTTTCAAGGCCCAATCCCAGGGATTCTACGGGGCATACAGCAAATCTGTAGATACAGACCTCCTTGTCACAGCAGTCGCAAGCGGCATCGTGGACCCTGCGCAGGTGCAAGCCAGCAAAACGAAGGGCACTCCGGCAAGTTCGTGGCAGTTGAACAACATGGTCAATTCATGGGCGAGCCAGACGCTTTCCAGCCTCAGCCAGGATGACCAATCCCGCGTCAAATTGGGTGTCTGGTACTACCTTAACATGTTCAATGGAGTGATCGGCACCAGGACCCAGGGGATGACGCAAACCCAGCGAGACAGTTTCATGTATTTCGAGGCATTCGCATTCATGGGAGCGAACTACCCTGTCCTTGATTCATTTATCCAGGGAAATTCCACGGCAGATACCAGGTTCATCCCGGAATACATGAATGGCATATACAAGCAGGCAGGGATGAAGGCTGAGGTCGTCGAGGAACTTAGCGCGAATTATCCGGGATTCACAACCCAGGATGATTTCAAGAAACTTGCCCCATACATAAAGCAGTTCGTGGATTTCGTGGTCATGCTTTACCCGGACTGGAAGAAAGCGTGGGAACTGTACCAGCAGCCATGACGAAATTCTATGGCGTGCGGGAACCGATCTTGCAGGATAGCCGGATTGTGCGGAATTAAAACCATTGCCTGGGATAGTTTTCCATGGCTGGAGCAACGGCCAGGAAATCCCTGACTGAATCAGTGCCTGATGAATACCAAGAGACAGCGAAGTCGCTGATTGGCCAATTAAAAGAAAAGGGCGGGAACGCCAGCCAGTGCGACGCTCTCTTGCGGACGATAGTTTTCATCGCGAAAAACGATTATGAAGGTAGCGCTGATAGGTCGCTTAGTAGCATCCGGCACATGATTTCTGGAAATAATTTCAAGCCGCAGTTCCTCGAGCCATTGAATTCAGTGGTCGAGCGCTCGGGGTCTCGGCTGGCCGTCTCGCTTGATGCCTTGGAAGTCATCTTCAAGGGCAGGGAGATGAACCAGTACGTGCTTCATGCGATTTCACTCGTTGCGAACACAGCGCGGGATAGCACCCCGGAAGCGCTATTGTGCCTCGAGAAGTTGCTCGAAAATCCGGATTTCTCTAAAACAAAGGGTGGGTTCAATTTCTCGTTCGCGACACGATTTGATGCCTGGGTTTCCGAGACCCTGAAAAGATGCGGGAATCGGGAGAGCAGGCAGCCGGCGCTCCGGGCGCTCTCATCGTTGATGGGTAATCCGGGGTTCGGGATAGACGAGTTCAACAGCGATGCGGTTTCGGTCAAGGTCGCAAAAGCGATAGCTCTTTCAGTTGGTTCCAGGTATGGAAGCGTAATCGAGCTCGATGCGCTCTCGCATATCTTCAAGAACCCGAATATCAAGCCGGGGATGGTGGACGAGAAGCTGTCTGCCGAGGTCTCCCTGATTGTCGATAAATTGATGAGGAACAGAAAGGAGTTCGTGCCCGGGGAAGCGACCTGGAACGCCCTGAACAGGATCCTCGAGAACAGGCGAATCGGAAGGCAGGATCTAGATGCCGGGAATGGGCTGGTTTCCAACATCGTCGGGAAATCCAGGGCCGGCGCCGATTTCAATGTGAATCATCTTGACGCGCTTGTGAAAATGACTGACCTCGACCCGGGATTGCTCGATGCTGCCCGGCTCGCTGCTGTAAAAGTAAAGGTGATGCCGAATTCATTCCTGGACCCTGTTGTGAGGCTCGCAGAAAAGGACGAGAAACGGAAATTGAGCGAAAACGAAATCAACGAGCTGGCCGGGCTGCTTTCCAAATCCACAGGAGATTTGCATTCAATGAAATCTAGGGAGCAAGTGTATATCTATTTTGGGGATATCCTGAAGGAATGGGCATTGGATTCGGGGATACTCAAATTCCTGAACCGAACCGTGGAATTATCCGGAGATATGCTGCCGCAGGTCGCCTACTTGGTGAGACAATACCTGAAAAAAAGGGGGCTCCGGGAAGCGCTGGACGAATCGCTGATTCCAAGGTTCGTCTCTGCCTGCAAACCGATCTGGACAGGACCGAACGATGTTATAACCGGATTCCATGGCCTTGGGGAGATTGTTTCATCCACTTCATTCAATCCGGATATGCTCAAGGAGGACGGATTGGTAGGGATGACAATCAAGCAGGCAGGCCCGAATGCTGCAAAGGCCCTGGATGAGCTCGGCGAACTCTTCTGGCGAGATATCGGGGGTTCGGCCGAGGTCCAGCCAGTCATCAGGAGGATTATCCTGCAATCCGGAGAGAACACCGCCCTCGCCCTGAAAGCGTTCAGCGATTTCACGCACGAGAACATGCTCGATAGATTCGCTTTGAAGTCGCTCGATTTCATCCTCCCAATGTGCAGGAGCAGGTGCGACCTTGTGCTTCCGTTATGGTCTTCGTTATTCAAACAGGGTGCCCCCTCCGAGTGGGAGAAGCTCAAGCCGTACGGCGAGAGCCTTGTTGCGCTTGCATTCATAGCCGCCAACAAATCAGGGCAGAATCAGTTCGATGCGATAAAATCCATGAAGTACTTGATGTATCCGGATCCGTCTCCTTCGCTGTTCCGGAAGCAAATCACATCAGGGTTCAAACCCGAGCACATTGAGCGGCTTATCTCGGTAGCACAGAAGGCCGGGCCCGATTGCCCGTATGTCATGGAAGCCATCAAAGAGCAGCTGACAGATGTATCGCGGAAAATGCCACAGGAGACGATACTCGGCCAGGATTATCTCGATAGCATGGTCCAGCTGTTCCGCACTGTCTCGGCATTGGCATGGCCGAAGCAGGAGCAGGCCCTATCAGCATTGGCAGGCTCCATGGGAAGCAACAACATCCTGCCAGCATTCATCATGCAGAAAGCGCATGATATCGCAGCTTTGGCCAAAGACCGCAGGGCCGATGTCCTGGCAGCGTATCTTCCGCTCTGGACCGGCCACCATTCGGATGAGCACCTGGAGATCAACCTGAAATCGAATGATTACGTGGCTATCAACGATGAGCAGATGGTTTCCTGGATAACCAAGAGGCTGGATTCTGTTCCGGAGAAAGACCGCCCCGGACTGGTTTCATCGATAGGCGCATTCTTCCACAGCAGCCCGAAAAACCTGGTAGTGGAGGCGCTGGGAGAAAGGGGTTTCGAGGCAGGGCGCAGGCTGGCCGACAGCATGACTGGTGCGCCAAAGAACGACCCTGCCACGTATGCGAATTTCGCCTATGCCATCCGCACGATAGGGGCTGAGAAGACGGCAGGATTGCATTCTGAACTAGGCATCGAGTTCTTCTTCCGATATTCGAAAGATATGCTCGAAGGGCTGTATGCAGACCTCGACCCACAGATAGGGAAAGAACGGCCTCTTCTGATGGTCGTTATGAACAAATCCGATTACAACGGCGCATTCTATTATGAAGGGAGGCGACTCGAAAGCCTCAGGAGCAGGTACCGGGTGATGATAAGCGAGACGGACAAGGAGGATGGGTTCTACTCCAGTATCGAGAAGGCCGGGCGAAGGTTCGGGAAGCTCCCCGAAGCGCTTGTGATAGCCGGGCATGGCAGCGAGGATTCGATAGCGCTCGGCCCTGACAAGAATGACGAAAGGGATGAGCTGGATCTTAGCGATATCGTGGATATGGTGAAGCTGAGGCATCTGCTGGCACCGAAACCGACGATAATCCTCGATTCCTGTTCGACAGGATACAATTCGGTCGGGATAGGTTCCCTGATATCGAAGAGCGTCCCTGATGCGACGCTTTTTGCCCCTGAAGTGCCCACCAATGTCAAACGCTACTATTTCTCCCCGGACGGGAAACCGAGGGTCGAATTCGAGGATTCCAGGGCGGCGTTCCTCTCGGGGCAGAAGGTCGGAAGGAAGGAGTAGGGAAAGCGCAGGCGCATCTTTGAGAAGTCTAGAATAGCGGGATTCTGGAGAATGACCTCATCGTCCCCGGAAGCGTGCTGAAGAATGGCGTAGTCAGCGACGGAAATAGGTGCTCCTTAGAGGCGCCCAGAATACCGGAGCACTGGAGAATATTTTAGCCAGCCTCCGCGGAAATGAGCTGTCCTTTTCTATAAA
>CAILMU010000008.1 GCA_903835325.1 uncultured Microcaldota archaeon
AAGCCCAGCTCCTCGGCAGGGATCCAGACACAATCCAACGCAATGCCGATTGCCTGAAGGGCCTTGGCCTGACCCCGGAGAAAATCGCCTCCTATGCCCAACTCCTCGGCAGGGATCCAGACACAATCCAATGCAATGCCGATTGCCTGAAGGACCTTGGCCTGCGCTCTGAGAAGATCGCAACCAACGCGTCACTCCTCAGCATGAACCCAGGCACAATCCAGCGTAATGCCGACTGCCTGAAGGGCTTTGGCCTGACCCCGGAGAAAATCGCCTCTCGAGCCCAGCTCCTCTGTATGAACCCAGGCACAATCCAGCGTAATGCCGACTGCCTGAAGGGCCTTGGCCTGACTCCTGAGAATATTGTTAGCAGAGCAGAGCTCCTCAGCATGAATCCAGATACTATCCAGCGTAATGCCGATTGCCTGAAAGAACTTGGCTTAACCCCTGAGAAGATTGCCAGCAGAGCGGACCTCCTCGGCAGAAATCCAGATGCAATCCAGAAGAACTACGAATTCCTCAGAAGGTTTTTCACAAAAAAGACAATCTGCAACCAAGCCCAGCTTCTAGGAAGCTCAAGCGAAACTGTAGAATCATCAGTCCAATACCTTCATTCTCTGGGTGTGGACCATGAAAAGTACGCTTCTCCTGCTGCGACCTCGGTTGGGTGCAAGAGGAAAAAGCTCCTTGTAATTCTGAAAGAACGCTATGGCTTTTCTGCAGACCTGTCGCAAAGCGAGAAAAAGGAATTATTGGAGAAAGCGCGCGCGTTTGTGAGATCGAACCCGGTTGTCCTTTCCCTGAGCGAGAAAACGATTCGGAAGAAGTTCGCGTTGGCCGCGTGAAAGCGCATTATCACAATTTATATACTTTTGGCATCATTAATATATCTAATTGGTGTCAATATGAACATTACACTCAGGCTCGAAGGGATACCGGAAGAGATCATCGACGAGATGATAAAGGCCGGCATAGCCTCGACCAAAACAGAAGCTATACGCGCAGCCATACTGGATTATAACGAGCACCACCCGCTCAAGCGGTTCGGCATCGAAGAGGAGAAAGAGATGGATTCCCGGCTCCAATCCTCAGGATGGAAGGAATATCTGAAGGACGAGAAAGAGGATGCGGTATGGAACAAATATCTGTGAGACGGCGCGATATCTGGATAGCCAAAGTGCCGTTCTCTGATATGTCCAGTTTCAAGATCAGGCCTATACTTGTTCTTTCAAGCGACGACTACAATGCCAAGAACCCGGACGTGGTCGGAGCCGCGATCACGACCTATGTCGGCAGGGAATATACGCTATCCATTGCCGCATCTGATTTCGACAAAGAAAAACTCATGGACGAGAGCGCTGTTAGATATGACGGGCTTCTAAAGATAGACAAATCTCTTCTGCATAAGCGCGCCGCCCGTGTCAGCGAGTCCTTCAGGAAAAAGCTCGTCATGAAAATCAGCGGATTTCTCGAATAGAGACTGCAACGGCATCCGTGCTTGGCTTATCTCTTTATTAATCTTTTCCGGCCAACGATAAATCGATACGACTATGAAGTACATCGGGGCGTTTTTCGAGTTCTCGCGCAGGGTGCTCGACTCTGCGAAAAAGGGAGGCCTGCCGCCGCGCGACTTTAAGATGCTCGACAATCTTCTCACAAGGACGGGCAAACGGAACACGGTGATGGCAAAAGGCATCCTCTCATCCCTCAGCGTAGGCGGGGCGAGCGAGCAGGACATCGCCCGTTTCGGCGAGCTGCTAAAGAACGCAGAAGACAGGATAAACCTGGGCAAGGAGCCTTTCTCGCCGTTCGAGAGGAAGGAGCTCTCAGCGATATTCAAGCGCGCATACCTCTCCAGCAAGACATCCGCTTTCTTCGCGGCCCAGATGGATGAACTCGTCGCCGAGCAGATAAACGAGTTCATTTCCGGGACAAAACGCGTCGAGATAGGCGTCCCGGCCAAGAAGAGCGTTCGGTTCGAGAAAGCAGAGACGAAAGAGGAGAAGAAACCTGTAAAGGTATAAATGACGCTTCGCGCATCTATTGTTATAATCATTCCACAGAAGCCATGAGGTGCTTTGCCCATGAAGATAAAACTGACCCCCGAACTCGCATATGTCATCGGCCTGTGGAGGAAAAGCAAATGCTTCGATGGGTTGGGGGTATATGGGAGCAGCGACGTCCTCGAAGTCTTCTCCAAAGAGGTCCTGGACAAGCAGATGACGACCTCTGACAAGCTTCTCACCGGCAACGAGAAGGTCTATTTCTATCACACGGCGTACCGGAAGTTCTTCCAAGAGGTCGAGAAGGAGGAGCTGGAGCGCTTCAAGTACCTGAACGAATACGCGGCGAATTACCTTGCAGGCATGTTCGATTCGGCAGGCGGGGTCAGCGAGAAAGGCGTGGTGTATATGGGGAAGCCGACCCGCCAGGACGAGATGATGCTCCTGCGCCTGGGATTCCAGACAAGGAAGAAAGGCGATGTCCTTGTGATCGAGCGGCCTTTGGTGTTCCTCGCTTTCATCAAGAACTATGTGAAGATAAAGCAGGGCATGAAGGTCTTCGAGATGGTGAAAGCAAAGGCGAAGGAAGAGATGAAGACGAAAAAAGAGGCGTGAGCGCGTCGCTCATTTTTCAATCCGCGCCGTTCATCGCGGGACCTGGGCATTGGATGGCTGTATTTTGTATTCCGGGTGCTTCTCGGCGATTTTATCAAGCGCCGAACGGGCGCCTGTCCGCACAATCGGATCATCATCCCCCAAAGCCTTGGTCAATTCCGGTACTGCCGGCATCCCAATCTCGGAAAGCGCGAAACACGCGCCTTCCTCCACATCCACATGCATGTCCCCCAAAGCCTTTATCAGTCCAGGAACCGCAGGCTTCAAGTCATAATCCGGATGCTTGCCTGCGATCTCACCAAGCGCTTTCGGGGCCCACATCCGCCCGAACGGATAGCCTAACGCCGATATCGTTCCCGGAATGATGAACTTCCAGTCATTTTCCGGATGCAAGATTGCGATCTTGCCGAGCGCTTCGGTGGCATCCTTGGCAACCCCTGGCAAATCCCCCAATCTCGCGCTCAATACCGGAACAAGAGACATCCAATTATATTCAGGATACTTTTCTATGGCCGCTTGAAACGCCTCGAGAGCCATCATACGGACATCCATATCCCCATCCCCCAACGCCTTGACCATCGCAGGGAATGCCTGCTTCCCTATCGCAGCAAGCACCTCGGCGACAGTTCCACATACTTCCGGGGCCCTATCCCCCAAAGCTTTGATCAAAGGCGGGATGGCGGCGCTCCAATCATATTCCGGATGCTTGTCCGCGAGGTTCCATATAGCATTGGATGACTTCTCTCGCACCCACCACTCCATATCCCCCAATCCTTTTGTGAGAAGCGGTAATGCAGAGCTCCAGTCGTATTCAGGATGCTTCAGGACGATCTCTCCAAGAGCCAAAGCCGCGCTTCCCCTGACAATATAATCCTCATCGCCCAGTACCTTCATCAATGCCGGGACAGCAGGTTTTCCGATAGCGACAAGAGCATTCACCGCCGGCTCCCGCGCCTTGGGGTCATGGCTTCTCAGCCCGACCATCAGCGAATCCACGGCGTTATCCATCGCCTGGCTGGTTTCATTCGCATTGGCCATGATGGGTTCCCTGGCAGACCTGTTGATGCATGCTGAAGAGAACATCACAGCCGCTGCCGTCAATCCTACTGCCGTGCCCTGTTTCAGCTTTGTACAATTAGTTTTTTGCATTATTCCACCCCACACCACTATTTACTAAAATCCAATTTTAAAACTATCGTAAAAGCATTTGAAGAAACATAACTTTATAACATATTTTCATCTTTTACATGCGGGAGTCTATTAATCATCAAATAATCCCGGAGAGGCATTTCTTATGCGAATCCTTACGATACACGCAGACTACATAGAGGTCGAGCCCAAGAAGCAGGCAATCAAGGACGCCGAACCCCTCGAGACAAAAGGGCCGACACGCTACGATGAGGTCCTGGTCGTCTTCACAGCGGTAGAGGAAGGCGATGACGAGGCTGTCATGGCCGAGCGCCTCGCGAGCGAAGCCATCGCTGTCGCGGATCAGGTGAAGACCAAGAACATCCTGATTTACCCCCTCGTACACCTGACATCGAAACCGTCGAAGGCGGCTGTCGCCAAGATAGTCGTGATGAAAGGCGAGCAGATACTCAAGGACAAGGGTTACCAGGCATCGCACTCGCCTTTCGGCTGGTACAAAGGTTATACGCTGAAATGCAAAGGCCATCCTCTATCTGAACTCTCGCGCGAGCTCCACGGCCCAGGCACACTCACCGCGAAACCCGCTGAACTCGAGACTGTCTCCAAATCCCTTGTCCAGGAGAACGCGCTCAAATCCCGCTTCTACATCATGGATTTGAAGGGAAACCTCCACGAGGTCGAAGCGTTCGACTATCACGGCCATGCAGGAGGCGGCGAGCTCCGGAAACTCGCGACCTACGAGACGAAGAAGGTGCGCGCATACGAAAAGGAGCCGCCCCACATCAAGCTGATGAAGGAGCACTCGTTGATAGATTACGAGCCCGGCTCGGATTCAGGCAATTTCCGCCTGCTCCCCAAAGGCAGGTTGATGAAGAAGATACTCGAGCGCCTCATCACGGACTGGTGCGTAGGTTACGGCGCTATGGAGGTCGAAACGCCTCTCATGTATGATTACGAGCACCCATCCCTTAAGAAATACCTGAACCGATTCCCGGCAAGGCAGTATGTCGTTCTGAGCGACGAGAAGAAGCTGTTTTTACGTTTCGCGGCCTGTTTCGGCCAGTTCCTCATCGCGCATGACATGGTGTTCTCAAGGAAGAACATGCCCCTGAAGATGTTCGAGCTCACGCGCTATTCATTCAGGCGCGAGCAGTCCGGCGAGCTTGCAGGCCTGAAGCGCCTGAGGGCATTCACTATGCCCGATATGCACACGATAAGCGCAGATATGGAGCAGGCGAAAGCCGAGTTCGAGAAGCAATACGACATGGGCCTGGAATGGAACAAGATGATGGGCCTGGAGACCGAAGTGGCTTTCCGTATCCAGGAGGACTTCTTCAACGAGAACAAGGACTGGTACCTCGGCATGGTGAAGCGGGGCGGGAAACCCATCCTTGTGGAGATGTTCAAGGAGCGCTACGCCTATTTCATCACGAAATTCGAGTTCAATTTCATCGACAGCATGGACAAGGCGAGCGCGCTGACGACTGTGCAGATTGATGTCGAGAACGCAGACACCTACGACATAAATTTCGTGGACAGCGACGGCTCGAAGAAACGCCCGCTCATTTTGCATGCCTCGATAAGCGGAAGTTTAGAACGAGTGATTTATGCTTTGCTCGAAGCCCAGGCGATGAAAATCGCTTCAGGCAAGAAAGCCATGTTCCCGGTATGGCTCTCACCGACGCAGGTCCGGGTCATCCCGGTTGGGGACAAGCACAAATCGCACGCGATGGAGCTTCTTGGCTCTATCCTGCAGCATCCGATAAGGGCGGATATAGACGATCGGGACGAGCCCCTTGGCAAGAAGATTAGGGACGCCCAGATGGACTGGGTGCCGTATATCATAGTGATTGGCGACAAGGAGATCCAGTCTGGAAAGATTACAGTCAACATCCGCTCCTCCGATGAGAAGAAGGAGATGGCTGTACCCGACCTGGTCAAGATGCTTGAGAAAGATAACATCGGCATCCCGTTCGAGAGGAACTCGCTCCCGCAGGAGCTCTCAAAGAGACCGGTAATCTGAATAAGGACGTGCTTTTCGATGGGGGGTTCGCATCATTTTTTCGACCGCTTATCACCGGACCGCAGCCGCATCGCTCCACCCCAGCATGAGATGATGAAGCAGCGCGCTACGATCCAATCCATCCAGTCTTTCGCGAATGAGCGGCCGGCAAGCAGGCTGTCGTTTTCACATCAACTGCTAGAATTCTCCATAGATGTCGGAGACAGGACTTTCAAGACAATGATGAGGGAGGGCAGTTCCTTCGATTCCATCCTGCGCCAGGTCGTGCGGGAGAACAAGGGCTATCTGCTCGAGATAGATTACCCCGGGCTCGGGAAAGAGACTGTCGGAATCAAAATCGGCGATGTTTTCCTGATAGATGGGGATCCATCCAAGGTCGCGAAAGCGGATTTCTCGAAATTCGATGACCCTGCGCGCACGCAGGCCGAAGCCCTGGCAGCATCCATGGGGTGCCTGGGGAAGGGCGGGGTGCATGGCTGGGCAGACGAGAACGGCATCCCGATTGCTGTTTCGCAAGACGGAAAGATAGTGTTCCTGAATTTCAAGGAGATGAAAGGCGACAAGGCCCTGAAGAGATTCAAGCTGTCGAACGAACCCTCGACTTTCGATCCGTTGACTGTCGACACGCTCCAGAACGGGAAAAAAGAGAATCAATCCATGGCAGACGAGCTTTTCAAGAAACGTTCCGGCGGCGGAGGCCATGCTGGCGAGCGCGACAAGGATGTCACGCTCGAGAACGCGGTCGTCATGATATTCGACAAGAATGATGGCAGCCTCCTATCTCCTGAAGATTTCGCATCCAAGATAAGGCAGCAAGGCTTCGCGGCCCCGCAGATAAGCCTCCCGAACATGACGAGCGTAGGCCTCGCGATAGATACCAAGAACGGCATCATCGCCCTGCCCATGGATGGCTCGCTGGCGAGGATACCCTATATGTTCGTCCGGATGTTCGATGCAGGCATGAAGGAGTTCCTTGATTCCCGCTCAGAGACCGCCAGGCGCACGCAAGACCCGAAGGAATGGGCGTTCAAGGATGTGATAGCGAGGAAAGTCAATGGCTGCTTCGACCAGATTTCATTCGTCAACCAGCAGAACGAGCCGCAACAGAAAACAACCCCGATAGAATCCGAACAGCGGCAACCCCCAAAGAAAATCGTCTCTGGCCATTCGAAAGGAAGCGCGAACCCCTCCGTTATCGCGCCAGTTTCTAAGAGGCCGATTCAAACTGATTCGAAACATGGAATGGAAGAAGAAACCAGGAAGCGCTTCAAAGCAGGCATTGCACCGAATCCATCCAATCCGCTTATCCAGAATATCAAGACGAAAACAAATCCATCGCTTCGTCCTATTGCAGGCCGGTCCGGAGCGCTCGAATCGCTATCCGAAGGATCGGTGCGCATGAATCCGCGGAACAAAAACACAGTTCGCCAAAAGAAGGAGCGCTCCTTTTCCGATAACAATGCAAAGAAAAAAACCAAACCGGCTCTAGATAAGAAATCAGCAGCAAAGCGGAAACCTAAACACGCATCCATTTGCGAATCAAGGAGCGGGAGCAGGAAAAAAGCCAAAGGACCGCCTTCCTTATCGCATCAATCCGGGAAAGCGAAAGCCCGGCGGAACAATCATCCGAATCCGATATCCTCACTGAACACCTCAACGAACAAAAAACATGGCGTCCGTAAGGATGCCCGGGTGAAATCCCAAATCGCAAATACCAGGGTCCAAGAAAAGCAAAAAAGCACGAGGAAGAATCACGCTGCCAATTTATCGAAAAATGATAAGAATCCTATCGCGAAAGCGGCAAAGCGGGGATTCCTGCAGGCCGCTCTTCCGAAGCGCTCGCAGAACCTATCCGAATCGAAGCGAATCATAAGCAGGAAGCAAAAACCGATTTATGATGCGAAAAAACCATCCTCTTTTGCAGTAAGAAACGGGCTTCGCGCACGCGGCGCCCTCAGGAACCGTCTTCTTCTGGACAGTATCTTCGCTCCGCTAGAGCGACCGAAAAGGAGAAGGAAAAAAAGATTGTTCTAGTTTTGGTTAGCTGTCCAATGCTTCCCAATCACACCTTGAACAGCCACGGCAGGAAGTTCAATGCGAAGAAGAACAGCGTGATGTACATGAGCGCATTCACCACCGTCTTGTTCTTGACATTGATGTCCAGCAGCCTGAAGCCGTCGAATAGAGGCAGGGGAAGCAAATTCACCGTCCCTACGATGAAATTGAGCGCGAAGGTGAGGCCTAAACTGACCATTATGAACTTGAGCGGCTGCGGAACCGGCGCGCTCGAGCCGTTCGTGAGGTCCTGGTAAGCGACAGCGATCGCCAGGAACAGCACGAAAGCGAAGATGCTGGTCAGCATATTGGCTGTAGCCCCGCCGACTAGCACGCGCGTCTGCTTCGCCTGCTCCACCCTCGCCAGCCTCCTCTCATCGGGTTCGATGAATGCGCCGACAGGAATTATGCCGAAGAGGACTATCCCAGAGGACAGGAGCGGAACCCTCGCCCTCCGCGTAAGTATCGCATGGGTGCCTTCATGAACGATCAGGACTATCGCCAAAGCGATGATGCCTTCGAACAGCGGAAGATTGACCCCTGGCAGGATGAACGTGCCTCCCGGGGCGGTATGCGAGATCGCGTTGGTGCCGAAGAATATCGAGCTTGCCAAGGCCGAGAAGATTATCCCGCCATAGAAGACGATTCCGGCGACGACGAACAGGAACAATCCTCCGATAAGGAGGATAGCGCTGATCACAGCGAATCCGAGCCATGCGTTCCCACCCACGGACAGGGCCGTCTTATCCACGGTCCCCATCTTTATCATCTGTATGAGGAACGATGAAGCCGTGGGCCCGACCACCCATGCCAGGAACATGACCAATATGAGGCCGGCAATTATCGAGACCGGAGAGGTGTTCTTCTTCATCACGAACAGGCTGAGGAGCCCGTATGAGATTGTCACCCCCACATCGGCGAGCAGGTCGAAGATCTTGCCGTACCTGTCCGCGATATTCTCGATTATCCTGATGCCTTCCTTGCTTTTGATAAGCACCATGCCCATCTCGCTCGAGAATTTGTACCTGCGTATCATCAACTGGCTGACCGCGAGCATCTCGATGAACACGAGCAGGAATTTAACAATGCCCGGGAGATCCGTCAGGTTGACTATCCCGTAAAAGACGGCCAATGCTATAGCTATAATAATTAGAAGTATCAACATGATTGACATACAACAGCAGATGTTTTTATAGCTATTGAGAAGGTGGGGCAGATGAGCGAGCTTTTTTGCGATATATGCGGCAGGACGCCAGTGCGCGCGCAGATTCTCCTCGAAGGGGCCAAACTCATGGCCTGCGGTTCATGCGCAAGAGGCGGCAAGATACTCTATCGGCTGCATGAGGATGAAGAAGGGCCGATAGTGCAGACCCAGTCTGTTTCCACCCCTGGTTTCGATGCAGGGGAGGAGATTGTCGAGGATTGCGGCAAGATAATACGGGCGGCAAGAGACAGGATGGGCCTTCCGCTCTCGGTGATAGCCGAGCGAATAAGCGAGAGGGAGAGCTATCTCGCATCTATCGAGAACGGCCATGTCCACCCGTCGCTGGATGTGGCCAAGAAGCTCGAGAAAGAGCTGAAAGTGAAACTGATAGAGAAGGTCGCGCCATCGATCGCGGCATCGCCGGCAAGCGGCTCGAGGTTCTCCGCCCCATTGCTGGGGGACACGATAACAAGGGAGAAAAAGAAGAAATAATGGCGATGTGCCCGGGGATAATTATGGGTGTCGATCTAGGCGAACTGGCGCTCAAGCATACGATTCCGCTCGATTCCCTTTCCGGCAAGATAATCGCAATCGATTCCTACAACATCCTTTACCAGTTCCTCGCCTCCATCCGGCAGGAGGACGGCACGCCGCTCGCTGATTTCAAGGGGAATATCACCGCGCACCTATCCGGCCTCTTCTACCGCTCGGTCCGGCTCCTCGAGAACGGCATGCGCCCGGTCTTCGTGTTCGACGGACCTCCCAACCGGCTCAAGTACAAGACGCAACAGCAACGCTCGGAGATAAAGAAGAAGGCCGAGGTGCTCTGGAAAGAGGCGCTCGCCCAAGAGCGCTACACGGACGCCAAGAAATTCGCGCAGGCGACATCTCGCCTGACCCCGGAGATGGTCGCAGAGAGCAAGAAGCTTCTCGATGCCATGGGGCTTCCAGTCGTGCAGGCGAAAAGCGATGCTGAAGCGCAGGCCGCGATGATGGTGCAGAAGGGCCTTGCATACGCGACAGCATCCCAGGATTTCGATTCCATGCTTTTCGGTTCGCCCATCCTTGTGCGGAACCTTTCGATAACCGGGAGGAGGAAGGTCCCCCGGCAGGACAGGTACATCATGGTGGAGCCTGAGGAGATAAACCTTCAGGAGACGCTAACAAACCTCGGGATAACCCGGGAGAAACTCATTTTCATCGGACTCCTGATAGGGACTGATTTTAACGATGGCGTGAAGCGCGTGGGGCCCAAGACAGCCCTCAAGATAGTGAAAGAGAAGGAAATCAGCTCGCTCGATGACATCGTGAATTACGTGAAGGTGAAATACGATTACCAGTTCGAGGTCGATGCCCAGGAGGTCGTGGACATCTTCCTGGACCCTCCTTACGCTGAGTTTCCGAAACTCGTCTGGAAGGATGCCGATCATGAGGCCATAAAGAAGATACTGGTGGACGAGCACGATTTCTCGGCAGAACGGATCGATACGACGCTGGAGAACCTGAAGAAGATAACGAAAGAGAAAAGCGCGCAGAGCCACCTGGACAAATGGTTCTGAACGGATATGCTACTCGTCGAGCAGTTTGACCGTCTCGCCGCTGGCCCTTATCATCTTCTTCTCGACAAGGTCTATTATCGCTGAAGGCCCGCCGCGCTTCGTCCGCCCGCTGTCTAAACCCAGGACGACCTTGTCCAACAGGCTCGGGTCTATCTCGCCAAAATCGTCCGGCGGATGCGAGCCATGGAGATTCGCGCTCGTGCTGATTATCGGCTTCTCGAACATCCTGCAAAGGTTCCTGCAGAACTGATGGTCCGGTATCCTGACCCCCAGCTTTCCTGTCCCAGAAACAGGCAGCTGGTTCCGGCTCTTGACAATGAATGTGTACGGGCCGGGGAGGTACCTCTCGAGCACCATGTCCTCATAGAGCCCTGTATCGCAGTACTGGTCGAGCATCTCGAAATCAGAGACCATCACGGAAAGGGGCTTGTCGGGAAGGGAGCCTTTGATCCTGTGGATCTTGGCGACAACGTCCTTGGATGTGGCGTCCCCGCCTATCCCGTAGACGGTGTCGGTCGGGTATATGAAGACCCCTCCGCTCCTGATAACATCAAGGGCCAGGCTGAGCGCGTCATCGAAATCGTCCTCGCTCATCTTCATTATCGTTGTCATCCATCTCCCCTTGGTTCCGCATCCATCCTAAACCCATTAAAGGATAAAAACTTTCTGTACGCGCCGTTTCATCCCGGCGAATCATAGCCCGAGGTCTTTCTTCACCCGCTCCACGCCGAGGGCGAAAACCATCTTGCCCAGCCTCGGGCCCCTTTCCTTCCCGATGAGGATGCCATACAGCTCGGCGAAAAGCGCTCTCGGTTCGATGCCGTTCCCTTTCGCGAACTCGAAGACCGCATTGTGTATCGCGAGGGCGTCCATCTCGGTTTTCAGCGAAGCGAAAAACGCGGTCGTTCGCTCGCTCAGTTTTGTTTTATCGGGCTGGTACTTGAACTTGTAATCCTCCGGGATGAAATCCTTCGCTATCCACTGCTCGATATATGGGCGAAGATATGCGACGCCCAGCGGGTCGTTGCTCCTCTTCCCCGCTTCCTCCCAGCTCCCGTATAGCTGATAGAGGAGAAGCGCATCGAGGAAGGGGACGCTCCACATCATCTTATCGGTGCTCAGCGAGAACGCG
>CAILMU010000009.1 GCA_903835325.1 uncultured Microcaldota archaeon
ACCCTTTCCAGATACCGGGATCTTCTGGACCATCTGCCCCAAATCGTTTTCGAAACAGACAGAAAAGGGATCCTCACATTCGCCAACAAGGCCGCTTATGACATCATGGGGTATTCGAGCAAGGATTTCCAGGCCGGGATACACATGTTCAGCATACTGGCCCCGAAAGAAATCGATAGGGCCAAGGGAAAATTGATGAGCCTCGAAAAAGGGGATTATGCGGAAGGGAACGAATACACGATAGTCACCAAGAGCGGAAGGATGTTCCCTGCCCAGGTCTATTCATCAGGCATTTTCGAGAACGGAGCGATGATAGGGGTCAGGGGTTTCGTGGTGGATATCAGCGAAAGGAAGGAGAAGGAGACGCTCCAGCTCCACCTCAAGCTGATGAGCGACCTGCTGGCCGCCGCCTCTGACATAAAGGAAGCGGGGAGGATAGTGCTGAACATGGCCAGGAAGGTCAGGATGATAGACTGCGGCGGCCTGTATATTCTCGACAGGCACAGCGGCAAGATGCAGCTCATCGAGCATACCGGCCTCCTGCCCAGATTCATCGAAAATGTCAAAGAATACCGCTATGATTCTCCCAACCTGGCTGAAGCTACGCAAGGCCACACGATTCACACCACCCATTTCGGGCTTTTAGGCAGGATGGATGCGGAGAAGGCATCCGAGGGCATCAGGGCTTTGAGCATGATACCGGTGATGAATGATAACAAGCTTGTCGCATTGCTGAATCTCGGCTCGCATGTTGTGGACGAGCTTCCGAAGGATTCGATAACGGCTATCGAGAGCATCGGCAGCCAGCTCGGGGGGGCCATTAACCGTATCCTGGTGGAGGCTGAATTGCGCGAGAAGAATGCCACGTACAGGGCCGTGGTGGAGAATTCCCATGAGGTCATATTCATCTTCACGAGCGATGGCGTGCATTTCATGAACAGGAATATCGAGGGCATGACAGGCTACAATATCGAGGAAATACCTGGATCCGAGCCCTTCACATTTATCCCTCCGGAAGACGCAGAGAAGAACAGGGCGGCGCTCGAAAAGTTCTGGTCGGAGCCGGATTCATTGGATAAGTCGGCAAGCGTCGACTTCAGGATAATTAGGAAGGATGGCCAGATGCGCCATTGCAGCGGAGTCGTATCCAAGATAAAGGTCGAGGACAATATCGGACTTCTAGGTTCTGTGCGGGATATCACTGAAGAGCGGGTCGTGGAGATGGAGAGGCAGAAATCGCTACAGGCGGATATCCTGGGCAGGTTCACCGCCGGCTTCGCCCATGATTTCAATAATGTGATGACAAGCGTGATGGGCCACCTTAGCATGGCCAGGGAGGATGCGCTCATGCTAGGCAACCAGGATCTTATCGCGAGCCTCGAGGCAGCTTATAAAGCCACTATCATTGCGGCTGATATGACGCGGAATCTCCTCGTATTCTCAAAAGGTGGCGCTCCGGTCAAGACATCCGCATCGCTTCCTGATGTCGTCTCGGAGACGATAAGATTCTCCCTGCCGGGCACGGATATCAAGATCGTGTACGATTTGGATGAGAATCTCTGGCCGGTCAATATCAACCCCCCGCAGATAAGCGAGGTCATCCAGAACCTCGCCCTCAACGCCGCTCATGCCATGGGACAAACAAGGAGCAAGATGCTCGAAGTCAAGGCGCAGAACATAGAGAACAGAGGGGAGATAGGCTACCTCAGCAACGGTCGGTATGTGGCCCTGTCTGTGACCGACAACGGCCATGGCATATCCGAAGCCAATATCCGGAAGATATTCGATCCATACTTCACGACGAAAGCGGATGGCAACGGCCTGGGCCTGGCATCCTCTTTCGCGATAATACAGAAGCACGATGGCCACATGACGGTGAAATCCAAGGAAGGCAAAGGGTCGACATTCACGTTCTATCTGCCGGCATGCGACAACGCACCGGCCCACAAGCCCACATCCGGTGCTCCTGTGGAAGGACATGGGCGGGTCCTGGTCATGGATGACGATGAGATGGTTCGGAGCCTGCTCAACAGGATCCTCTCCAAGCTGGGCTATAGCCCAACAGTCGCCAAGGACGGGCAGGAAGCCATCGACATGTTCATCTCGGCACTGGACAGCGGCAGGAGATTCAATGTGGTCATACTCGACCTGACGATACCGGGCGGCATGGGGGGCCTGGAGGTCATCGAGATGATCAAGGATATCGATCCCGATTGCAGGTTCATCGTCTCCAGCGGATACCATCATAGCGATGCCTCGTCCAATTTCGCCCAATACGGATTCGACGCTGTGCTGAACAAGCCGTACACCCTCACAAGCTTCTCTGAAGCATTGGAAAAAGTCAATACCAAAAAAAAGGACCGCAAAAGCTGACCAACAGAATCTCAAGGCTGGTTGCCTCGCGCGGTATCGAGCCCGCGCATCTCCAGTTTATCTCAGCGCTCTGGTTGGCCTCATAGACCGCGCACGCCGGAGAGCATCCGGTTTTTTAAAACTCGATATCCACCCAGCAG
>CAILMU010000010.1 GCA_903835325.1 uncultured Microcaldota archaeon
AGTGCTCCTGGTCCTCGCATTCGTGGCATTCATTTACAACCGCCTGGTCACATTGCGCAACCGCGTGGCGAACGCATGGGCCCAGATAGATGTCCAGCTGAAGCGCCGCTACGACCTCATCCCGAACCTTGTCGAGACTGTCAAGGGATACATGAAGCACGAGGCCGGCACATTGGAGAATATCACCAAGTACCGCGCCCAGCTGGTGAGTGGCACTGTCGAGGAGAAGGCGCAGGCGAACAACATGCTGAGCCAGGCCCTCAAATCCATCTTCGCGGTCGCAGAGAGCTACCCGAACCTGAAGGCCAACGAGAACTTCATGATGCTCCAGGAGGAGCTTGCAGGGACCGAGAACAAGATATCCTACATCAGGACAGCCTACAACGACGCTGTCCTGGAATACAACACGGCTATCGACACTGTCCCGAACAATATCCTGGCAGGTGTCCTGGGATTCTCGCACAGCGCCTATTTCCAGACCGCAGAGGCCGAGAAGGAGCCTGTCAAGGTCAAGTTCTGAGAAATACGCCGTAAAGGCCGATCCGGATGGCCGAACACATAAGTTTCTTCGACGCGATAGATGCCAACAAGCGCAATTCGGTCATCCTCATCGCTGTCATGTTCGCGATCTTCCTGGCTATGGTCGTCGCATTCTCATATATCTTCGATCTGGGGTACTGCGGGCCAATCCTAGGTTTCTTTGCGCTCCTGGTCTACGCTTTGATCGTATTCTACCAGGGCGATCAGATAATCCTGTCTTTGAGCGGCGCCAAGCAGGTCTCTGAGAAAGACCAGCCTTTCCTCTACAATGTCGTGGAGGGTCTCTCGCTCGCCTCGCAGATACCTGTTCCGAAGGTCTATATCGTGGATGACCCGAGCCCGAACGCCTTCGCGACCGGGCGCGACCCGCAGCATGCGTCTTTGGCCGTCACAAGCGGACTGCTTTCCATGATGAAGCGGGAGGAGCTCGAGGGCGTTGTCGCCCATGAGATTTCCCACATAGCGAACTACGACATCCGCTTCTCGATGATAGCGGTCGTGTTCGTGGGCGCAATCGCGCTTCTCGGGGATTTCGCATGGCGCATGATGTGGATGGGTGGCGGCGGCAGCAGGCGCGACCGCGGAGGGGGCGCCGGAATCTTCCTGCTGATAGCCCTCGTGTTCGTGATACTCTCGCCAATCTTCGCGGAATTCGTCCGTTTCGCCATCTCCCGCCAGCGCGAATACCTGGCCGATGCCAACGGAGCCAGGCTCACAAGATACCCCCCGGGCCTCGCAAGCGCATTGAACAAGATAAAGGCGGCCGGCATCCCCACAAAAAGCGCGAACGATACGACTGCGCCATTATATTTCTCGAACCCGTTCCCCTCCAAGATAGGTTCGCTCTTCGCCAGCCACCCGCCGATAGACGAGCGCATCAAGCGCCTTCAGGCGATGTGATGCCGGCATTCGCTGCTTGGCCCCCTGTGCATTCTTTTATTATCTTTCCGTGGCGAACTAGCCAATTGATCGATGATGACCAGGAACCGACATGCTCTATACGCCCTCATCCCAATCATTCTGTTCATCCTCTCAGCCCAGCCTCTTTTCGCCGCCAATTTCGGCAGATCCCTCATCAGGATCGAGCGGACCTGGACAGTCCTCTCCCCGCAAGGGAGCCACATCGATTTCGACGGCGCCCTGGTCCTGAACGACAGCAATCAGCATGTCGTATCGATAGCGACGGAACCGCCTATGGACATCGCGGTCAAGGACGACGGGAGCATCCGCCTGCATTACAGCGGCATCATGAACGCGCCCCAAATGAAGCTGAAAGGGACTGCTGTGGTGGATGTCGATTACGATACGGATTTATCGGCCGACCCGCCCCTGCCACCTGCTCAAACTGCCCTGAATTTCACCAATATCACTATGCCGGATGAACCGATAAGGCTCCAGGCGAAGGCGCTTTCGCAGGGCGACTCCACCCTCAGCACCATCAGGAACCTGGTCGACTGGGTGCACAACGATATCGCCTACAACATCTCATGCTGGGACCAGACATACCCGGCGGCAGAGGTATTCCAGCTCCGCCAGGGCGTCTGCGTGGAATATTCCCACCTCCTCATCTCCATGGCCCGCTCGTTAGGCCTCGACACGAGGTATGTCGGCGGCTATGTCTATAGCAATTCATGGCAGCCTCATGCCTGGGTCGAGATAATGGTGCCTGGCTACGGCTGGCTGCCTGCCGACCCCACTTTCGACCAGGCAGGCATCCTCGACAGCAGCCATATCGGCGTGAGCGAAGGAGAGGACCAGGCCTCGAATTTCGACCTCCTCCTCTCAGAGCAGGCCGGGGCTGTGCTCGAGGCCGACGATGTCCTCGAAATAATGTCTTCCGTCCCTGATCCCAAAGGGGCATCCATCTCGATGGCTTTCGACAACAACACGTATGTCGTCACGACCTCGATAAACAACAGCAATCCGAGGTTCGTCTTCGGATTGTACGACATGGCTACGCAGGACGGCTACCTGTCGGGCGAGAGGGCGCTCCTGCTCCTCCAGCCTTCGGCGGGGAACGACCGTTTCTATATCCTCAACCGCACTATCCTGAAACCGAATTTCATCTACGACATCCCCCTTCAGGCGGATTTCAACGATGCGCACGCCGACCTCTCGATAGAGATAGCCCCGCCTTCGCCGTCTTCTCCTTCCCAGGCAGCAGAGCCCGAGGCGCCCCAATGCCTTCTCCCTGCAGTCCTGCTCCTGATGGCTGTCCTTGCCGTGGTGGTGCCATGGGCGCTTTCCGAGTTCATATCCGTCCGGAGGCTCCCGCGCCTCGGGTTCCCCAAGTTCTTGAAGGGGAGAGACAAAGCACGACGTATGGGAAAGCTTCGACATTAAAAGATCTTCTCATCATCGGTCCTTCCTATGCGCAGGATACACATCATAGGCGCAGGCCCCTCCGGCTCGATTGCCGCTATTTGCGCCTTAAGGAGCGGAGCCGATGCCGTGATATCCGAGGAGCATCCGCAGGCGGGGCTTCCGGAGAACTGCTCCGGCCTGTTCTCCATCGACGGCCTCAGCGCATTGCAGCCATTCGTCGATCAAAGGAAGATCATGCTCAAGCCTATCCATGGAGCGATCATTGATTTCTGCGGCGAGAGGATAACAGTGCGGAGGAAAGAGCCTGTGGCTTATGTATGCGACCGCTCGAAGATGGATCGGCTCCTTTGCGAGAAGGCGGAGGATACAGGCGCCAAGATAAATTTCAACGAGCGCATCCGGGACTCATTCCACAGCCAGGACATCATCGCGGCCGACGGCCCCTTGTCCGGGGCAGCCCGGCATTTCGGCTTCCCCAAGATCAGGGGATTCGCGGCGACGCTCCAGGCGCGCTTCAAGCACCGCTCTGAGCAAAGCGATATGGTCGAATTATTCTTCTCGAACTCCCGCTTCCCCGGATTTTTCGCATGGGTGATACCGCGGAGCGAAGACGAGGCCGAATTCGGCGTCGGGGTTGAAGTCCCGGCCCGCGCAGGGGAAGCATGGAACAGGCTCCTCAGGATGAAGAGGATCGCCGATGCGCCCAAACCGAAAGGCGCCGTCATACCGCTCGAGGCCCGGGCGCAGAGCGCAAAACGCGTCGGCGCCCGCAATGTGCTTCTTGTCGGCGACGCGGCGGGGCAGGTGAAATCCACGACCGGTGGCGGCGTGGTATTCGGGGCCGGATGTGCAGCCATCGCCGGAATCCGTTCCGATGACCCGCTCCGTTACGAGCTGGAGTGGCGGCTGCGATACGGGGCCGACCTCGCTATGCACAGCTGGCTGCATAACTATCTTGCCGGCCTGGATGATCGGGGGATGGCTTCCTTGGGCAGGAGGCTGAATAAGCTGAACATGGACGATTACCTATCTATGAACGGCCACATGGACAAACCGACCAATATGATGGGTCCGGACCTCATGGCGCATATTCTAAAAAATTTTGCAGAAATTTTTTAGCCATGGTGCATTGCACCATGCAATAAAAAACATTGCAGGCATTGTCTGAATCAGGGAAAGCATAACCTCAGAAGCTGATATGTGCGTGATCCTATGAAGACCATGAACGAACGGATGAATCCGTCTGCATGGATGGGCAAGACCGAGCGCCACATCCTCGAAAGCCTGGATAAGAACGGCGCGCTCCTTTTCGCGCTCATCGACCCCCTCGACTACCAGTCGCTCGACCATGCTGTCAAGACTGCAAAGAACGCAGACGAAGCCGGGGCGGATGTGATTTTGATAGGAGGAAGCACCGGAGTCCAGGGCGAGATGCTCGATGTCGTGACAAAGGACATCAAATCAGTCGTATCGAAACCCGTGGTGCTGTTCCCAGGGAACATCGGGACGGTCACTAAATACGCAGATGCGGTCTATTTCATGTCCATGCTGAACTCGCGCAACACCTATTGGATGAGCGAGGCGCAGATGCTGGCCGCGCCAACGGTCAAATACTCGAAGATAGAGCCTCTCCCGACGGCTTATGTCGTGGTGGAGCCTGGAGGGACTGTCGGCTGGGTAGGCGATGCCAAACGCATCCCGAGGAACAAGCCCAAGATAGCGGCAGCATTCGGCCTGGCGGCCCAGTACATGGGTTTCCGCTTCTTCATAACCGATGCAGGGAGCAACCCTGCCGAAGGCCATATCCCGCTCGAGATGGTCAGCGCTGTCCGTTCAGCGATAACAATCCCCTATATAGCGGCAGGGGGCATCAGGACTCCGGATGAGGCGAAATCCGTCATAAAAGCAGGAGCAGACATCATACAGGTCGGCACAGCGTTCGAGAGGGGCGGGTCGGTAGAGAAGATAAGAGATATGGTAAAAGCGGTCCGGGAAGGCGCGAAATCGAGAGCGTGACGAAAACGAGAGCGTGAAGAACAAAAAAAATACGCGCGCGAGCGAACCGCCCGATTCGATTTCATTTTTCGATTTGTTATTTTTTTAGGTAGGTCCGATACGAATTTTTTTTAATCAGGCTCTATATGGATGCTGACCTCTTTCACCTGGGGGACCTCGTTCAAAATCCTCTTCTCTATCTCGTGCGAGATGGTGTGGGCCTCCTTGACCGGCATCTCATGCGGGACATGGATATGCACATCCACGAGGATCCTGCTCCCCGCCATCCTCGCCCTGAGCTTATGGTATCTGGTTATCCTCTTATCAGATTCAAGCACAGCGCGTATCCTCCCCATCATCTTCCTGTCCGGCGAGAAATCCATGAAGACATAGAACGACTGCAGCAGCAGATGAGCCGAGATGTAGAGCATGACCAGCCCTACTATTATGGCGCCGACCGGGTCCCCGAAGGAGAAACCGAGCCTGACAAGGACAAGGCCCCCCAGGACCGCTACGGAGCTTATCACATCTGTGGTGAAATGCGCGGAATCAGCTTCGAGGGCTGAGCTCCCCTCCTTCTTCGCTATATCGCCGAGATATTTGGATGTCAGGTATGTGACCGGTATCGAAACCAGCATCAGGGCTATGCCTGCTTCAGAGAATTCGATATTCGCCGGGCCTGAGAGCTTCTGGTACGCCTCGAAAAGCACCACGAACGATGTCCCGGTTATCAGGAGCGCCTGGAGGAGCGAAGAGAGGTTCTCGAACTTCTCATGTCCGAAACTGTGCGAGTGGTCCTCCGGCTCCTCGGCCTTCCGTATCCCCAGGTAAGCCAGGGCCGAAGCCAGGAGGTCGAAGAACGAGTGCGCCGATTCTGCCCAGAGGCCGATGCTGCCGGTGATGATAGCGACGATTATCTTGCTGATGAGCAGCCCTATATTCACGAATATAGAGACTTTCGCAGCGCCTAGTTTGCCACTCATATCACACACGTTTCGAATGTCAAAGATTTTAATCTTGCCCTCCTAATCGTTCCGGTGATATCTTGAATACCCAGTTCATAGAATTCCTGGCGAAAAACAACGCGATACGTTTCGGAGAATTCATACTGAAGAGCGGCCGGACATCCCCGTATTTCATCGACCTCGGGGTCCTGACGAACGGCTCGGCCATAACGGAACTCGGAAAGCACTACGCGAACAAGATAAACGAGGTCTACAAGGGCGATTTCGACGTGGTCTTCGGCCCGGCGTACAAGGCGATACCGCTTGCCATCAGCTCGGCAATGGCGCTCAACTACATGGGCCTGGACAAGAAATGGCTTTTTGATCGCAAAGAGGTCAAACTGCATGGCGCTGATGCCAACAGCCTGTTCGTGGGGAGCCAGAACCTTGATATCGGACAGAAGGTCGTGATTGTGGACGATGTCATGACAACCGGCGGGACGAAGGTCGAAGCCATCACAAGGCTCGAGAAATCCCTGAAAGCCGAGGTCATGGGGATTGTTGTCGCCGTGGACCGGATGGAGATAAACAGGCGCAGGAGCGCGATAGACGAGTTCGTGGAAGAGACCGGAGTTGAAGTGCACGCGATAACAGACATCAAATCGGTTTTCCAGCATCTCCATAACCGGGATGTCGACGGGAAAGTCTATGTGGACGACAAGATCTACAAGGCCTACGAGGATTACATGAAGAAATACGGGGCCGTCTCCACGATATCATGATTTTTTCCCAAGCACATCCGATGGCAGGCCGGCCGGTACGATTTCAACCTCTTCATTTTCGATAGCGTCCTGGCCGTCATTTCGAGGCGCATCAACAGCCGATGGGCATTCGCTTATTTCCACCCTTATCTTCTTCTCGAGAGCGTTGATAGAAGAGCCTTTTTCTGCTGATGCTTCTTTTGCTTGGCCGAGTCTTTTCGCTCTCCGTTCTATCCAGTCTTTTGTATAGTAACCTATAGCTCCTGCCATTTCGATCATGAATGACGCGACTTTCAAGACAAAATATACCGGCGCTATGGCAATACCTAATATGAACACTGGAATCGGCGCCATGCTTTCCGTGGTTTTACAGGCCTCCCTAAATAAAGAACTGGCGAACCTTTTAATCGAAGATGGAGGCTCGAATTTTTCGATGAATGTGCGCTCTTCCTTGCTTAATGTTTCGCCACGGCAAGACTTGTCGAATATATCAGCCAATTTTTTCCTATTTTCCCCGGCAACTTCTGTAGATAACATCAAGTAGCTGACAAGCGAAGACCTCAAGGCAGGAGAACTCAGTTCCTTCTTTTGCAGCAATTCAAAAGAGGCGCGCTTGAGCGTGACGTGAGGGTCCGGGATGATCCGATTTTTTGTCTTATGCATGATATACGCGCCAAGAGGAATCCAGAATAGCAATTGAAGGACCGGTGCGGATTCTGGAATCGGTAAGATGACCGGGCTCATGAAACCATACAAGACCATCGCGGCTCCTAATAGGAAAACCGAGTTTTCAAGAAGATTTTCCGCGCTTCCGCCTTTTTTCGCATGCAACTGTTGAGTTTTGGTTATCAATACCTTCTGTTGCTCTTCGCTGAGCAGCTGTGATGCCTCTGCCGGTTCCCTGTAGGGACCCATGTACGGTGTTTTCTTGCTCTTTTCACCATTGGCATCTTCGATCACCCTCCTCTTCCTGAAGATGCCCAGCGCCTTCTGAGGGGGCTGCCGGATGTCTTCGTCCTTAAAGCGGAGTTTGGAATGGTTGCTCACATACAATTTAACATAAGTTATAATTAAATAGCCCTCGAAAAAAGATCATCTGCCTGTCCTCATCACAAAGTCCAAGAACCCGTCATCTATCTCAGTTACGACCAGTTTCTTGCATACCGCGCTGGTCCCCAAGATCTCCGCGATGCTCGGTTTCGTCCTTCCCTGGTCCCCGGAGATGAGCTCCTTGATGTAGGTGCCTGCCTCGGCCTTGATACGCAGTCTCGCTGTTTTCCCTTCCATCCCAATTATCTCGAATTCTTTCACTTTCCTGCTCCGCACCAGGTCAGCCCTCCTGTGCGCGACACGTGTGGGCGTCTGCTGAAGGAGCGTCTTTCCGGCGATTGAACGCATCTTCTCCCCATCTTTCTCGTCTATCTCCCGTCCGAACTCGACATCAGCCTCGTATTCCTTGTCGAAATGCGATTCTGTGACCAATTCCACGAATGTGCGGGAGACGTATGCGAGATCAACGACTTCGACTTCTTTCCCCTTTCCAACCCCGCCTGCGATTTCGTTTGCGACGGCTCCGAGGTCGATTTTCCTTTTTTTCGGGTTTTTTATCTCGAATACGAACGCGCGCCCGGCCGTATTGGTCGCATCGACATCCTCCCGTCCTGATGCGTGCATGGTATATTCATCAGCGATTAGCGCCTTCTTGAAAGGCTCGCCAATCCTCTCCTCGACCGATTCATACATCTTCCCTTTCTCCTTGCAGTGCGGGCACCCCTTGCCGTCGCACCTGGCGCATCTCCACCTGCTCTGCGATAAGCCGGAGGCCAATTTCATGTAGCGCCCGAATATGAAAATCTCGTTCCGCTCGATATTTACCTTGCCGCTCTCATAATCGAAGACGACTCTGCAATCCCCGTCGTTCCGGTAGGGGAGGCCCGTCTTCTTCTCCAGGCTAGCGCTTATGCTTTTGTTTAGCCAGTCCTTGATGCTTCTAGCTTCACCCATCCTGATATCCCAGACGTCCTCCTCGTTCTTCAGCCAGTCTTTCGGTATCATGGTGGAAATCGAGAAGCTCGATATATCTTCCTTGGACATCAATGCGGCAGCTTCATCAATCATCTTCGCTGTCCCTTCGGCTTTTCCAGCGCAGATATGGCATCCGCTCCCCTTTTGAAAAGCATTGCCGTTGCCGGCATCGCACACGTTGCATAGCTCCATCATGCTCACTCAGAAACAGGATCCGGGGACAGGTTCACACCAGGTCATGGTGCGGCTCAGAGGACAGCGAATTCTTTATTCTGTATCCCTCTACGATGAGGGAAGCCCTCTCGACCTTGTCTTTCCGCTCTGCGGCCTCTTTCGTGGCCACGACCTTGTCGATATAGAGCCCGAAATCCGCGAGCGTCTGCGTCCCGTTCACCATCATGGTCCGCAGGACCTCGACCGCTATCCTTTTGCCCTTCTCGTCGCTGCCCCACACACTGAGGCATATCGCCATCTGGTTGATGAAATGGGCCTTATCGGATTCGCTCATCCATTTCCATCTGTCGAGAATCTTCGCTTTTACCGAATCGTCCAGAAGATCTAGTGAAACCATATTCAAGCCACCTCCGCTTTTGCCTCTGTATTCACCCATCTGCGAATGTTGAGTTTCGCCGGGTCGTCTCTTGCCGTCTCCACAGCCTTCACGAACGCCATGGTCTCCAGGGCACCCTCCCTTTTCACAGGCCCCGTGAGTAAAGGCCCCTTTTCGCCGGATTTCTTGGCATCATCCCTGGCGGGGGCGAATTTATTGAGTATATCGCCGGCCTCAGCGACCCTTTTTTCTTCCGTCTTTCCGGCCGCTCCAGACCTCTTCTCGCTCGCAGCCTGCTCGTAATATTTGAGCGTGTCGGGGCCGAATTTCTTGCTTTGGACATCCAGGATCTTTTTTGTCTCGTTGAACAGCGCGTTCACGCCCTGTGTGAGTGTCCGATGCTCAGCCTCTTTCTCATCCGCTGGTTTCTTCTTGTGAGCCTCGCCGGTTGCCATGGCATCATTATCTTAGGAATTGTTTTTTATTCATTCCCTCAGATAAGATATTGTATGAAAAAGGGACAAATCGGGATAACAAGCGACATGGTGGGCGCTGGCATGACGGTAGTTGGCCTCGGGGCGATGGCCAGTTCAGTTGCCGGAGACGCGGCTTTCGGCGGCCCGCTCCCGCTGGATCCGACATCGCGGGGCCTCATCGGCCTGGGCATGACCGGCATGGGTGTCGGCATACTCGCTATCAA
>CAILMU010000011.1 GCA_903835325.1 uncultured Microcaldota archaeon
CATGGGGATGAGGTGGTCACATAGACAGCGTAATCGAATCCGCCCCTCAGGAGATTCACGCCAATCGCATGGTGCTTCGATATGCCTCCGCCAAGAACCAGCCCGCCAGTCTTGTCAGCGTTAAGCGAAAGCTGGGCAAGCTCGTTCATGTCCTTGGTGACGTCTATGGCGAAATCCTTCCTTTTCTGCTTGAAGAAATATGTCTGCAATCCTATGGCCGAGTCGGTTATGCCCGGGCAGAACACAGGTATGCTGTTTTTCGTGCACCAGTGCAGGAACGAGTCCTCCCCTGTCTTCTCGCCGATTTTCCTGGCTATCTGCGACGGCGACACTGTTTTCTCTTTCTTATACAGCTCCTCATAGGCCTGCTTCATGAAACCCTCAAGATATTCGTAGCGGTCGTTTGGCACAAGGATGTTCCCTATCCTGTTGACGCCCTTCTTGTGGAGCGAAGCGTCATCCATCATGAAATCCCCGAGCTGGTAGGGCTTTGCTGATTTGATTAGGTCGTGGTCAAGGCTGCCCCCGGCGGTTATTATGGCGTCAACGAACTTCCGCTTGCACATCTCAGCGATGATGCCCCGCAGCCCTGAAGCTATCATGTTGGATGTGAACGTGAGGAACACTGTGGCCTTCTCCTTCTTCATCCTTTCTATTATGGAGACCGCCCTTGCGACATTGGTCGCCTGGAACCCGCAGTTGGCAAGCCCGCCAATCTCCTTCAGGTCTTTTGCGTTGAGGTCCTGGATGTCCATGATAATCACTTTTTCAGCGCCGCGAAGCTCTCCGCGAGCATGTCAGCGACTTCTGACGCGCAGAAATTGTATCCGTACTTTCTCTTAAGCATGTTGCCCGCGTTCCCTGTTATCACAGCGCCAGCCCATGCCGCAGTGAAAGCATCGTTCTTGCATGCCAGGGCCGCCACAAGGCCCGCGAGCACGTCGCCTGTGCCGCCTTTTGTCATGCCCTGGTTGTGCACCCTGTTCGTCACCGTCCTTTTGCCGTTGCTGATGATATCCACCGGGCCTTTCTTCAGTATGACGCAATGATGCATCGCGGCCATGGCCTTCACATTTCCCGCATTTCCTTCCATCCCGAAAAGCATCCTGAACTCGTTCTCGTGGGGTGAGTATGGCGCCTTCTGGTATATTTCCCTTCACCCGCTTCAGGCCGTCACCGTCAATCACCAGTTTCACGCCAGGAAGAATCGGCATCGCTATTTTCGCGTTGGATATCCCTATTCCGAACAATATGCAGTCAATCTTACCGCGCATCGCCGGGCTCTTCAAATCATGGACAACAATCGCTTCAGGTATCTTCTTCACGGCTCCTATCAGGTACGAATCCTTTTCCGCAGGGTAGAAATAGAGCAGGTCCACGAATCTCCTCGCGGCCAGGATGGAGAACATGGGCGCGCCATGATAGTCCCTGCTCCCTCCGATTATGAGCAGCCTGCCGTTATCGCCTTTCCTGGAATCCTTGGGCGGCGAATAAAGAGAACGCACCAGCTTCATGGCTATCGCTTCTCTGCGAGGATTAAAAATCACGATAGCTTCGCCCGGAGCCGCCCACACGCCGGGAACGCGCTCCAGCATCCGCAACACAAAACACATTCCCACCTCTGTCCGGACCGGGGAGGTATATAAAGATTGGTTCTGTTATTGCGATGGCATCGCGATATGCATTTGCTATGAAGATAGCTGAAGCTGTGAGAACCCCATGCCGATAAAAGACAGCGTGACAAGCTGGTTCATCCAAAACGTAATTCTTCCGAACGCCGAGGACATCCGCAATCCCGGGTACATCCTGAGCAAATTCACGGACCAGGGCAAGAGCATCGCGCTGCGCGAATTCTTCTTCCCGGAAAAATTCTACGCTGACCTTGAGGCCAGGATTGTGAAAAAGCTCGGGAAGGCCGGGGAAAAGAGGCTCTATTCCATCGGAAAGCGGTTCGGATACCGCTATGCCATGCTTTCGCGCTATCCGAAGGCCAGGGCCATAGGGGCCAGGAAGCTGGACGAGTTCATGTACATGTTCACCCGCTACATAGAGGTAATCTATGCGCGGCAGCTCAGGCACCGCATCGAGCCGCAGAAGAAGCTGCTGGAGCTCGAGTGCGACTCCTACGTCTGTTGTTCCAAGGGGGTGCCGGCCTACCTGCTGCTCAACGGCGCCTGGACCGGGGGCTGGTCCTTCATCTGCGATGACAATGCGGTGGACGGCATCCAGACCGCCTGCCAGGGGAGGGGCGACCCGAAGTGCAAGCTGGTGTGTGCCCCGAATCCGCTCCTGAAAAAGATGGGGCTCGGCCCTCTCTCAGAGCCGGACATGGGCGGCCTCGGAGAGGACGACGGCAAATACGCGGCGCTCAATGCGGTATACCCGACCTCCAACAACAATCCCTCCCTCCGCACGCTCATCGAGGCAGGCATATTCAGGTATGAGCGCGGAAAGCTGTTCTTGGGGGATGCGCGCATGGTCGGCATAGAGTTCAGCATGTACTACCTCATGGACAACGGCTTCTCGAAAGACCCAAAGACGCGCGAAATCCTCTATGGCGCAGCGTTCGATTCCGGCCGGCAGATAGGCGCGGGCAGGGACGCGGTCTTCGTGCAGCGCTTCCTGAGCGGAATCGGGTTCGGGGACGTGCAGATAATACGCTCCGGCAGGAACTACACCGCGCTGTTCCTCCATTTCCCATGGGCCTCCTTCTCCAGGGACTGCCGCTTCACCATCCTTTCAGGCTTCACCTCCGGGCTGCTCAGCAGC
>CAILMU010000012.1 GCA_903835325.1 uncultured Microcaldota archaeon
AGTTCTGGCTGACGATTTTTTGGGAGCGAAGAGAAGGCTCGATGCGCTCATGATCGACAAAAAGATTAAACTCGTCGGCTTGACTATCGACGACATTATCGAGGCGCTGAAAAAAGCGAACGGGAAAAAATAGGGGTTTATAAATATTTACGTATATAAATATTAAAATGAAAGGAAAACCGCCAGATACTACTCTGTTCAGGGCATTGTCCGACCCCACCCGCCTCAGAATCGTCTCTATTTTGCTCGAGGGCGAACGATGCGCATGCGAATTGCCATCCCTTGTCAGGAAAGCGCAGCCGACGGTCTCCCTGCAATTGAAGAAGCTCCATGAGAGCGGCGTGGTCTCCTTCCGGAAGGATGGAACGAAATGCATCTATTCCATCGCGGATAAACGGGTGGGAAAGATGCTGGAGATGGTTAGATGAAAATCGAAGTGCTCGGTTCAGGATGCGCGAATTGCAAAAAGCTTGAGGAGAACACGAGGACAGCGTGCAAGGAGCTGGGATTGACAGCGAAGATAATCAAGGTCCAGGATTTCAAGAAGATCGCGTCTTACGGCGTTATGGCTACACCGGCATTGGTTGTGGATGGCGAAGTCAAAATCTACGGGCGGGTTCCGGATGTCAAAGAGATAAAAGAGCTGCTTAAAGGGTAGATGAGTTGGAGAGGAAAGGATGGGCATTCTGGAAGACATCGCGGGAGGCGTAGTATTCAATATCCTGAATATGGCTCGCGGGGAGCCTCTAGCCGAGGCTCTGAACTTCTTCATAGCCGACACCATCAAGGTCTTCCTCCTGCTTGTCGTCATGATTTTTCTTGTATCGATAATCAGGACTTTCGTGACACCCCCAAAAGTGAAGAAACTTCTCGGCGGAAGCAAGGAAGGTTTTGGAAACCTCGTAGCCGCGCTTCTCGGTGTTCCTACACCGTTCTGCTCATGCTCCGCGGTCCCGCTGTTCATCGGATTCATGGAGGCCGGGGTTCCGCTCGGTGTGACATTCTCGTTTCTGATATCCTGCCCTCTAATCAATGAGGTCGCGCTCGCGATGCTGTTCGGGCTTTTCGGTTGGAAGGTCGCAGCGCTTTACATCGGTTCAGGCCTTGTGATAGCCGTCGCTGGCGGGATATTGATAGGGCGGCTCGACCTTGAGGACGAAGTGGAGGATTTCGTTAAGAAAATCAGGTCCAAGAAGATCGAGGAAAAGAAATTGAATTGGAACCAGAGGCTGAAGTTCGCGAGATTGCAGACTATCAATATTGTAACAAACGTAGGACCGTATATTGTGCTGGGGATAGCCCTCGGGGCATTCATCCATGGCTTCGTTCCAATCGGTTTCCTTGCTGATATCGCAGGGCCAAACAACCCATTAGCTGTCCCTGTAGCCGTTATCATCGGCATCCCGCTTTATTCGAACGCTGCCGGCACCATCCCCATAGTCCAGGCATTGATGGACAAAGGCATGGCGATAGGCACTGCCCTTGCCTTCATGATGAGCATCACGGGGCTTTCGCTCCCTGAGATGATAATATTGAGGAAGGTCCTGAAACCGAAGCTTCTCGCTATCTTCGTGCTGATCCTGGCGGTCTCATTCATCGCCGTGGGCCTGCTCTTCAATGCACTGCTCGCTTGAAAAGTATGCACGAGATGGCCGGAAATTCGATTCGCGGAAATCGAGTAGGTGTAAGATTTATAAGTTGCTGATACCATAACCCCTATTACTTATTTTAGTGGTGGGTATGGAGGTCGACATTTCGCCGTCGGTGTCGTTGTTCAACGAGTTCTTCACGACGGCGTACAGGAACAAGATAAACCAGCTCGCGAACAGGTACCCGGAGCATGCGAGCCTTTTCGTGGATTACTCGGAGCTGGAGAAGATAGACCCCGGTATCGCCGATGCCCTCATACGCACACCCGACCTCATGATAGAGGCTGCCGAAGAAGCCCTCCGCCAGATGAACATCTCGGTTGCCGCAGGGGTGAGATTCGCACCGCACGTGCGCTTTGTCAACCTTCCATCCGAAGACAAGCTCATCGAGCAGCTCAACTCGAGGAACATCAATGAGCTGGTCGCCTTCAAAGCCGTCGTCACCAAACGCGCAGAGATAATGAACAGGGTGAAGATCGCCCTCTACAAATGCGAGCTGTGCGAGACGGAATTCAAGCTGCTTGTCGAAAAGAATTTCACGCCTCCGAAACGGTGCGAGAACTGCAAGAAATTCGGGACCCTGAAACAGAGCGAGGAGGAGAGCACTTACGTGGATATACAGAAAGCCGAGGTGCAGGAGCTTCTGGAGCGTGTCCGTGGAGGGGCTCCTGCCGCGCACATAGAGATACTCCTCGAAGAGGATATGGTGAACCAGATCGCGCCGGGGGACAACATCGACATCGCCGGCATCCTCCGCCTGAAACCGCCGCAGAAGATGAAGCAGAAGCAGGATTTCATATACAGCCGCTACATCGAGATAAACAGCGTGCGCAACCTCAAGAAGGATTTCGAGGAGATCGAGATAACCAAAGAGGAGGAGAGGCGGCTCGTAGAGCTTTCGCATAATCCCAACATCGGGAACATGATTGTCGATTCCATCGCCCCGTCAATATACGGGCACAGCGAAGTCAAGCGCGCCCTGGCGTTGCAGCTTTTCGGCGGGACACGTGGGAAGACGATGAGGGGCGGAATGCCTATAAGGGACGATATCCATGTGCTCCTTATCGGGGACCCGGGTATCGCAAAGAGCAGGTTCCTGCAGAGCGTCTCCGAGATAGCCCCCAAGAGCATATATGTGAGCGGAAAGAGCGTTTCCGGGGTAGGCCTCACTGTCGCCGCAGAAAGGGATGAGCTGGGCGATGGCGGGTGGACCCTGAAAGCAGGCGCCCTGGTGCTCGCGAGCGGCGGTACTGCCCAGATAGACGAGTTCGACAAGATAGAGGAGGAGGACAGGGCGGCCCTTCACGAAGCCATGGAAACCCAGACGATATCTGTCGCAAAGGCCGGGATGGTCGCGAAATTCAGGACGAAGACAGCCATCCTCGCGGCCGCGAACCCCAAATACGGCCGTTTCGACCAGACGAAGAACCTCGGCGACCAGTTCGACATCCCGCCGACATTGCTTTCCAGGTTCGACCTCATCTTCGCTATTGTGGATGTGCTCGATGAGGAAAAAGACGCGAAACTGGCTACGCACATCCTCAACACGCATATGGGCCGGGACAAGGATGGTGATACCGGGGTATCGGAGACATTGGAGAAGGATTTGCTCCGAAAGTATATCGCATACGCAAGGAGGAAGGTATCCCCGAAGCTCACCCAGGAGGCATCAGATAAGATCAAGGAATATTACGTCGACCTGCGCCGCAAGAGCAAGGAAGCAGGGTCTGTCGCGATAACGCCGAGATACCTGGAAGGCCTTGTCAGGCTCGCAGAAGCGAATGCGAAGATGAGGCTGAACGATATAGTGGAAGGCTCTGATGCCGATGCGGCTGTCGCATTATTCACCTATGTCATGCAGCAGATCATGACGGACAAGGCGACAGGGCTCTTCGACGTGGATGTCGTAACGACAGGAAAACCGAAATCCGAGCGTGACAAGCTGCAGAAAGCCGACACGGTCATGGACATCATCCGCGATCACCTGCGCAAGAACGACACTGCGGATATAGAGGAAGTGGTCGGTGATTCCAAATCCTACGATCTTGACGAGACGACAGTGCGCCGGATCATCTCCGAGCTCCTGAGGAAAGGGGTTATATATGAGAAAGAATATGGCCATATCAGGATTGTCGGTGAGAAATAGATGCGGCTGGTATTCACGATTATCGCCTTCTTCATCCTGGCCCAGTTGCTGGGCATGTTCACAGGCATAGTCATCATCAATGACATGCCCCAGAACCCGTACGTGAGCAGCCTGGTCGTCACCGGGGATTCGAACAACCTGTTCAATGCGGTCTTCTTCATCATCTACGTGCTCTTCGGGGCCGTCTTGATGATACTGCTGATCCGCATCTTCAAGCTGCAGATGAAGCTTTTCAGGCTCATGGAGTTCATGCTGATATCGGTCTCGAGCTCGATAGTGTTCTATTCATTCTTCAGGTTCGTCTTCGGATATGACATGAGCATGAGCCTCGGGATGATATTGGGGCTTGTATTCGCCGGGATGAAAATCCTTCTGCCTATGCTGAAGAATGCCGCTGCGGTCCTCGCGACTGCAGGCGTCGGGGTGATATTCGGAGTGTCCCTCGGATTATATCCTACGGTCCTATTCCTTATCCTTCTGTCCATCTATGACTATCTCTCCGTATTCATGACAAAGCATATGGTTGAGCTTGCCAATTTCGTCGTGCAGAAGGATCTCGCATTCACTGTGACGGCCAAAGGCCCTCCGGCGAGGCTCGGCGAACCCGAGAAGAGGATAGACCTCGGGACCGGCGACATGATAGCGCC
>CAILMU010000013.1 GCA_903835325.1 uncultured Microcaldota archaeon
TATGACGTCCACATCGCCCTTCTTGGCATCGCCGGCCAGGTATTCGTGCATGGTATAATTCTTGAGTATGAACCTCGGCCTGGTCTTCCCATGGTAGACATCCGAGCTGATGGGGTTCCGGTCGAGCTTCTCTTTCGCTTCGTCGAGCCTCGAGTACGAAGGCTCCACCAGCTTGAAATAGCATTTCTCAGCGATCTTGGGGCCGTTCTCAGGGTCTTCACCCAAAGCATCGAGTATGGCTTCGGTGGTGTCCCCGCCCCCTGCCCCGAAATCCGTGACGGAAATCATCTTCTTGGAATCATATAGCCTCGTGAGGACTTCCCTGAACAACCTGCCTACCAGGCCGTTGAGGTCGATATTGCCCGATGCTATGTTCGCGTTCTTGATGGCCCGTTCGATGCACCGGTTCATCTCGATGTCCGTCTCGGTCCATTCGCCCTCGAATTCTTTGAGCGAATACGCTTCAAGCTCGTCCTCCAGCTCTTCCGGCAGGTGTATCCCGTATGACGGATAGAATTCGTGGTGAAGCCGGCTCAATGAACCTGGGACGATAGGAAGTCCGGCGCAAATATCGCTTATGCGCCTATCCAGCTCCTGGAGCTCTTCAATCCTGGTTATCAGGTTATGGTTCATGGTGTATCATCACTCTCATATGCGCTCAGCTTGACTTGGGCTGCTTGAAAGCGACCATCACTACGGCATAATCCGACTTCTCCATCTTGCTGGGTATGGTCTGATTCGTGAGAGTGAACGCCTTGCGGATATCCGCAGGATAGACTGTGAGGCCAGCGGACCTGAACTTCTCTTCCCTGTCCTTGCTCGTGTCATGGGCGCTGAGGAGGAAAAGCCTCTGGTTGCCTATCCTCCTAGATGCGCGCATATGCGCCTCGATCCGGCACCAGTCGGACATGTGGGATTCGAGAGCCTTGAGCTCATCCTTGTTCAACCCGGAGTATGACTGCTCGATGAGCCGCTTCCCGAATATCTCCTTGAACATATCCAGGCGCCTCGGGTCGAGCCCCATCCGGTCCAGCAGCCTGTACACGTTGAAAGGATGGCTGAACAATGGGGAGTGGAAATCTCCGATGACCGCAGCACCGCCCGGAGATAATGCCGCCTCCATATGCACGGCGTAATCATGGAAAGATTTCCTGTGCAGAAATGGCAAGGAGACGATGAAATCTATCGATCCGGGTTCCTGCTCCTTCAGGTAGTCTCCGCCATCCATGAGGAAAAGCGTGGTGCGCACACCCAGATCCTTTAGGAGGCGTTTGGAGCTCTCGAGCGTGCGTGCTGAAGGGTTGATGATGTGGAATTCGAGTTTCTTGTGGATATCCGGATTCCCGCTCAGATCCATCATGTCCGTGATGATATTATAGCAGAGCGAAGAATCCTTGGCAGATATATCGGCGATAACCAGCTTCTCTTTCTCCGTGCTGGTCGATGCGCTCATGGAAGAGACGATATGCGCTATCGACCTCTTCATCCTGGCCTGGATGCTTTCCATCTGCCGGGTGAGCATCAGCTCCTCTTTATCTTTCACGCAGAAATCGTGGGCCATGTCCTCTTCGATATCTTTGTCGTACCAGAATCTGGACATCGAGGCGAGCTCGGCCTTGTTTTCGTCCGTGAGCCCTATCCCCCAATTCAAATAAGAATCCGAAGGAAGGCGGGTGAGGCTGCCAAGCTTGATTGGAAGGCCCCTTGTGACGTCCCAGAGCCGCTCATCGAGCCTGATGATCTCGCTTATATCTGTTATGAGCCTCTCTCCCCCATTGCCTTTTTCGGCCTGGGAGGAGGAAGAGCCTGAAGCATGATTTTCAACCATGTTTGTTATATTACTACCATATAATTTAAAAAGGGTCGGGGTTGCCCTTTATCATAAGATATCCCCGAACAGGCTGCCATGGTTGGCGCCAGTTATCCTGGCATGGACGATATCGCCCAATTTGCCATCGAATCCCTTGACGACGACCTGCTTGTAAGACGGTGCACGCCCTGTGAAATCCTTCTGCTTCTCAGTGATGAGGACGCGCAGTTCGGACCCGATCCAGGATTCGTTGCGCTCCTTCGAGATCTCGCGCACAATCGGGCTGAGGCTCGCGCTGCGGCGTTTTATCGTGTCGTTGTCCAGCTGCCTCATCAACTTCGCGCTCGTTCCCGGCCTGGGGGAGAATTTCGAGACGTTCACGATATCCGGGCGGACAGAGCGTACGAGATCTATCGTCTGATTGAAATCGTCTTCGCTCTCGGTGGGATACCCGACGATTATGTCAGTCGCTATCGTGATACCCGGAACCATCTTGCGCAGGAACGCCGCGAGGCCCCTGAAATCCTCGACAGTGTGGTCCCGTTCCATGTCCCGGCAAACCTTCTCGCTCCCGCTCTGGACCGGGATATGGATGAACCTGTACATATTGGGATGCTTGAGGGCGCGTGCCAGATCATCCTTCATCCGGACCGCATGCTCAGGATTTATCATGCCCAGGCGTATGAAGAAATCCCCATCTCCGCTTGCTGATATCGAGCGCAACCTCAATTCGCTGTCGTCAACGCAGATGGAATCGAGAAGATGGGCAAGGTCTGTCTTGATATCGAGGCCGTAAGCCCCGGAATCCTGCGATGCCAATTGTATCTCCTTGGCGCCCATGCTTATCCCTTCGCTTATCCACCTCGATATGGTTTTCGGAAAATAGCTCCGCAGGTACGGCCTCGCTATCTTCGTCTGGCAGTAATTGCAGTGGCCCACGCAGCCGTCGTTTATCGGCACCCTCAGGATAGGGGCGGTGAAGATGCGCGGAAGCGCGTCTTTGGGTTCGTAATCCTTGAAAAGCGTGACCTGGCCTGCGAGCGCGTCGTCCACGGCCTCGGCTATCCTGGCTATCGACATGGTCTTTACTATCGGAGAATTCGGGGCGAAAGAGCGCAGTCGAGCTTCGTTTGCGCTCAGGCATCCCGCCACAACGAACGGTTTCCCGCCCGCCGTCAGTTTTTTCATGCGGTCGATTATCTTGTTCTCTGTCGCCCCTTTCACGGTGCAAGTGTTGATGACGATCGCGTCAGCCTGGTCTCCAGCCTCGTCATGGCTGATGATATACCCATTGGCCCGCAGGACGCCTTCCATGATGTCGCTTTCGGCCTGGTTGAGCGTGCAGCCGTAGGTCTCTATGCGTATCCTCGGCCTGTGTTTCATTGAGCCCCCGCTCGGGCTATTCCCCTCCATACAATCTCTTTTAGCGGATATATTCCTTTAAAACACCGCCCGATAAACGTTTTTTCATGGCGCTCCTGCCGTTCATGAAAAGCCGGGATGGGAAGACCGAATTCTTCACTGACGGCAGCTTCATCTACGCCAGGCGCGGGAAGGAGGCCTACCGGCTCGACCTCTTCGACAGGCACTACTACAAGCTCAGGCTTTTCAACGGCGTCCCTATCCTCGAGATAGACGGCCTTAGGATGCAGCTCGTTAAGGATTTCGAAACGCCTCTCGATTACGCGAAAGAGGTGGTGGGCGGCTTGCATATACGCCCGGGCAGGATGGCCCGCGTGCTCGATACGTGCATGGGCCTCGGATACACGGCCATCGAATCCGCGAAAAAGGCGGACGTCGGGCATGTGACGACCTGCGAATACTCCGAAGCCGTCATCAAGCTCGCGAA
>CAILMU010000014.1 GCA_903835325.1 uncultured Microcaldota archaeon
AAGGCTTTCGACCGGATAGAGAAATTCATGAAAGCGCAGAAGTGAACGGCCCGGCGCTTTCCCGCTTTTTCTTTTTATCGTTCATTTCCCTATCCTTTTCCCATCCTTTTTTCCTGCCTGGCCAATTTCCCCATCAAATCATCCAACTCGCGCTTCGAATCCCCTCTTCCGGATGCCTTCATAATATCGCGCCGTATGTATTCCAGGTACAAAGCCCGCAACGGTATCGCGCTGTCGGATTCCAATACCGACCTCTCCCATTTCATGATTGGGGTCTCAACGTGCCGATCAGGATTCGCGAGCTTGTGGAGCGCATCAGCGCTTATCTCCGTCACCTTGCGGCATCGCGCGGCTTTGCGGACTGAACGCGTGTATTCATCATATGAGAGCGGTTTTGTTTTGAAGACCAGGCCTTCGATAGCCGGGGGCGTGTACCATGTCGCGCCGGAAAATATCATGATGCCTATCCCCTGCCCTGCCGCATCTTTCAGGAACCGTTCGACATCTTCCGGGGTCCAACCTTCATGGCTGATGTCAGATACGACCACATCGAATCTCTCTTCCGCCAGCATAGCCCTCGCTTTTCCAAGGTCCGTGCATCCTTTGGCCGAGAAGTCTCCGAAGAAATTCAGGTCTTTGGGCATCTCAGTCCCGATGAACTCGTCATCATCTACTATCAACACCCTGAGTTTCCCGTTTTTTTTCCTGGCCAGGTTCTCCTCATGGCATTTCTGAACGGCATCGCAATAATCCTGCGGTTTGCAAGGTTTGCCGAGCACTGTCAGGTCATCCCATCTTTCGGGCGTCTTGTCCCATTCCGCCCCGGTGCAGATGAGCAGCCCGATGCCCTTCCTGGTGCATCTGCGGATGAATGCCTCGACATCATCGCTATCCGCGCCCTTGAAATAGATATCTGATACTACGACATCGATGCCTCCCTTCTCGATTATGGGAAACGCGGATATGGGGTTGTCGCAGACGATTGCGTTCATGCCTTTTGATTCAAGGTACATGGCCCAGCCTATGGTACCTGAGCAATCGTCGACTAGCAGCACGTTGAGCTTTGGTTGGATCCCATCCATGATGGATTGGTGTCAATTACTGTATTTAAATAGTTATGAATCGATTCAATCGAACACGAACGTATTTACGAACGTCTCTTTCGCCGAATCGATGAACGCCCTGTCAGGTCCGAACATCCTGACAGAGACCGCGAAGAACGAATCGCAGTTGAACATGCTCAGGGCATATCCGCTGATATCCTTGGTGAGATTGAAGCCTATCTCCCCGCCCATCCGTATCCGCCCGCTCCCGTTTATCGCAGAAGCATTCTCCGGCAGGCTAGACTGCAAAACGAATCCGCTGATATTCGTCTTCTCGAGAGTGCTGTTCAATATATTCTGGAAAAGCGGATCGCCGTTATGGTCGTCCACCCCAAGGAGCGTAGCCGGAAGCATGCTGTCGCACGAATCTGCCATGCTGTTGCTCTCAAGGTAGGTCTGGTTGATGACCGAAGAATAGTTCACGTACAATATCTCTATCATGTCGTTTCGGCCGTCCGTGAACATCACCGCTGCATAACCTCTTCCCTCATCGTACTTGTCCGATGCCTGCTGGTACGTCATTGTCGAGGGGTAGTCGAACCTGAAACCGATATCATGGTATGTCTTCGTCTGCGTATTTTGCCCGCCCGCTGTAGAATTCGCCGCTCCGCCTGAAGGAGCGCTCCCATTCATGGACTGGTTCTGCGCTATGATGTAATAATTCGATGAATTGCCTTGCGAGGCGGTCCCATTCGCCGGTTTCCCTGATGCGCCCTGGCTGCCAGCGCATCCGGAGATGAGGACCATGGCTCCGAGCCCTAGGAGGAACAGGATAATCGGAATCGGTTTCATGATGGACTCAATCCCCAATTACCTTTTCCCGCCCTTCCCCTTCTCCTCCTTCTTCTGGCGGAGCTTCTCGAGCAGGGATCTCGCCGATGAACCGGAAGCCCCTCCTTTCTCGCCGCCAGCCTCCTTCGCCGCCGGAGCTTTAGGCGTCGGAGGCGGCAGGGCCTTGGCGCCTGCGGCTTTCGCCATAGGCACCGCTTCCACTACATTCTCCTCTTCCTCGCTGGGTGCGCCTGCGCTCAGGCCTTCCTCAGCGTCCGACGACATTGCGCCGGAGACTGTCCCGCCTGCCGGAGCCTGCTCGGATGCCGGTTCTGCCTCCCCTGGCAGTTCGACCGTCCCGAGCTTGCGCTTCTCGATCTCGGCCTTCACGATGCCTTTGAAGATGGGCTCCCATTCTTCCCAGGCCTCTCCGAAGTCTATCTCGCCATGCTCGGTCTCTTTCGAAACCAGCAGCCGTGTGGCGGCGGTGTTCACCTTGAGCACGAAATCCAGCTCCAGGAGCAGCGGGTCGTTGAGCTGCTGGCTCACCCTATAGATGTCGTAGTACATCTTGCCTTTCCAGAACGCCTGGAGCACATACTGCTCCGGGGCTATCCCCGTCTCCTCGCTCCTCCGGCCGAGGGCCGGCGGGACGAAAGACAGATCGAGTTCTGTCTGGAGCTTTTTGATATCCACTTTCGAGAAATCCGTGTATCCGGCCTCAGGATTCCGTACGAATTTGGCTTCCCATGTGCAGGCATCGATGCTGTCCCCTCTCCTGAACCTGAAGACTTCGACGAATTTCTTCTCTTCGATATCCGTCTCGAAGCTGTTGCCCAGCAGCCTGAACATGCGTCCTTTCCTACCGAAGCGTATCTTCTTCAGGAAGCTGTAGCGGTCTGTCGCATACATGCTCGCAGCCGGCAGGCCGAATACCAGCTCCAGCCTGTCTTGGATATCGCGCAGCGATTCTGCGTGTAGGTTGTAGAGCAGGAACACGCCTGGCTGCGTGTTGAGCAGGTTGATGATGCCCTGCACAGCGACACGCGAGCGGACTTCGTTGATGATGAGCGCAGCGTCGCCCATACGGAGGAGCGCGTTCGCCATTGTCACCAGGTCCAGCTCCTTGGTGTTCGCTTCCTCGACATCCGAGCTCTGCACGCGCGCGGCGCCTATATGGAATCCCCTTTTCCTGAATGCGCGCACAGGTATCTCCTCGATATCCTGGACAGGGATTATCCTCCTCTTCGTCCCGATGGAAGTTATCTTCGCCGCTGTGAAAGCGGTCTTGCCGACCCCTTTCAGGCCCAGCACCGCTTCAGAGCATCCGAGGGATACCATGATATCGTCATACCCGGCATAGAACGGCGTGAATGATTTGTAATTCAGGTATTGCGCATAGGTGAACGGTTCTTCCTTCATGATGCGCAGGGCGCCCTGGAGCTCGCCGAAAGTCGCAGGGGGCCTCTGCAGGTGGCATCTCATGGATAGGCGCTTGAGCACCACATCCACGACGGGGTTGGAGTCATCGAACTTGCGGACGCCCTCCAAAGTGTAGACGATGTTCTTGAAAGCCCGGTCGAGCAAATCCCGGTTGTATCTGAACAGCGTATGGCAGAGCCCGAATTTCCTGTGCTCGATATACAAGGGCGAGTTCTCGCTATCGACGTAGATATCCGTGATGTTGTCCTTGTCGAGGGCCATGTTCTCGATT
>CAILMU010000015.1 GCA_903835325.1 uncultured Microcaldota archaeon
AGGACCCCGGTCTCCATCGCGATGGCGATTCCGCCGCCGTGAATCGGATCGACCTGTTTCGCTGCGGTCCCGATCACCATGCAATTGCCCTTCACGAACTCGTTGATCGGAGCGCCGACGGAGATCACTCCGCCGAAATCATAGAGCGTGCTCGCATCGCGTAGCTGCGGGTTGTTTGCGATGAACGAGTCGAGCAGTATCTTCGGGTCAGCCCCAGGCATATCGCCGTTCTTTTTCGAGTTCGAGAGATTGCCCCCGATCCCGATTCCGACGTTCGCCTTTCTGTCACGTTTCGGAAAAATCCAGACATAGCCCCTCGGCGCTAACTTGTTGCCGAAATAGAGTTCTATCAGGTTCTCGTGGTCATAGGGCTTCATCTCGTACTGGTAGCAGGTGTCCACATCGTATAGCGAGTGAACTGTCTTGAACCCCATCTCGCGGGCCATCATGGATTCCATGCCTTCGGCAGAGACTATCAAAGGGGCGCGCAATTCATACGGCTCGCGCCCTCCGTGGCTCAGCTTCAGCCCGCAGGGGTTGCCTTTTTCGTCTTTCACTACGCCGATGGCGCGCGTGTATGATTTCACTTTCGCGCCTTTATCGATGGCGAGTTCGGCCAGCCACTTGTCGAAAATCTTGCGCTCGAGCACCCAGCCGTGCGTCTCTTTCGTCGCCCAGATGATGGTTTTCCCGTTCGGCGCGACGACCTTCGAGCCTTTTATCTCTGTTGAATAGCATTGCTTGGGTATCTCGAGCCCTTCCTTGATGACTTCACGTTCCCCAAGGCCTTCGCCGCAGCGGACCGGGTTCCCTATCTCCCTGCGCTTGTCCACGATGAGGGCGTCCATGCCCGCGTTCGCGCAGAGCCTCGCGAATGTGGAGCCGGCCGGGCCTCCCCCGATTATTATTACGTCATGATCGAATTTTTCAGACATGTTTTTTCACCGCTTTGAGATTTCTGCGTATGCGATTCAGCCGTATTTTGCATTCACCGGCAGGTCCTTGGAACTCTTCACGCCTTTGAAGAGCGTTATCACATTGGCCGGGCATCCCTTGACGCAAAGCCCGCAGTCTATGCATTTGGCAGGGAAATGCTCCATCCTTGTCCCTACAAGCTCGATGGCGTTCACCGGGCAAACCGACGAGCACCCTACGCAGAGTATGCATCCGTCATGTCTTATCGTGATCATGGAAATACCTCGCAATAACCCATTTTTGATTGGTAAAAGGGCGTCAAACAATATAAAGATATCCTCGGAACCGAGCGCACACGGCCGCGCGTTCAATTATTTTTCCGGATCACGCGAGCGCTGTGATTATCGCTTTCGCGAATGCCTCCGCTGCCGCGGGGCCGTCTGCTGTCACCGTGTTCCCGTATACGACGACATGCTTGAGGGAATACTGCGCCCCGCTCTCGCGGAGCTCGCGGATTATCGCCATATCCGGGAATATGGTCGCTTCCTTGTTCTTCAGGACTCCCGCTTTCACAAGCGAGAGGGGGCCTACGCAGATCCCGCAGACCGTCTTTCCCATGCTGTCCGCCTTGGCCAGCAGTCTCTGGAGGTCCTTGTTCTCCGCAAGGCCGTACGAACCCGGCCCGCCGATCACGACAAAGCAATCGAAGAAATCAGCGCTGGCTTCATGTATGGCCATGTCCGGGGTGAGCATGGTGCCCTTGACCCCTTTTGCGCTCGTGCGGTTCACGCTCGCGACCTTTATGGAATGTCCGGATGCGAGAAGCATCTCTTTCGGCACCAGGAACTCCTCATCCCTGAAATCCCTCTGCGAAACTATCATTAGTATTTTGGACATATCAATAATATACGCATCCGGGATTTTTTTAACTATCGGCGCGGGCAAGGTTTCCGGAAAGATTCACTTATCGGCAAGCTTCAGGAATCCATCGCCGAACCGGCTGTAGCCGAGCATCGCTATCGATGTCACCAGCTGCGGGACCATATTGGAACGGTTGACGCGCAGGTATTGCGCGAGGGACCCGCTCTCGAGCGGGATGGCATCGAGCTTTGAGACCTCGACAGCATCCCGAGCCAGCTTCCGTATTTCATCGATTTCTTCGGGCATCAGGCTCGTCTGGATGACGCCCACGATCCCTATAGCGCCCACGAACATCTTGGTATCCACTATCAGGCCGAGGTAGTCAATGAAATGGTCCCAGCTCACCCCGAGCTCCTCTGAAAATTCCTTTGTGCTGTTATTTATCCATACTTCGTTGGGATCGCCTGCACCAAGCAGTTCGGCATCTATCGTGCCGTTTGTGGCAAGCGTCCACTGGGTCCCGTCTCGTGCCGGCGCGAGCAATGCCTCGCTTCCCATCCTGGGCTCTCCGGGTTTCCTTCCCCGGTGGCCGACAAGCAGAAGGTCATGGGCGTTTTCCCTTGCAACCACATGCGTGTTGGTATCGAGCTTGAAGGCGCCGTAATCAGCGATTTCATCGAAAGGCAAACCTTTCAGCGCCAGAATCTCGCTCCATTTCATCATCGACACTTCAAGGCTGAGATCATCCGCTTTCCATTTCATGATATCGGGTGACGCGCGGCCGTCCGTCTTCATTATGGATCGGACTGCCAGCTTTTCGCCGTCTATCCAGCTTCCCTGGACCCCGGAATCCCTGAGCTTCCGATTCTCGCGGAGGATGATATCCATCGCACCCATGCGGATGTCTTCTGGGAGAAGGAGCCTCAATGCAGTGTTGCAGAGTTCGGAGGGCATGGGACCAGTGGCCATGGCCTGAGCGAAGCGATTCACTGAAACCGCGGTCCCCCAGCCGGAGGACAGGTCGAGCGCATGGCACCCGCCTTCGCATAAACTTTTGAACCGCTCGAGGCTGGTTTTCGGAAGCTTTTTTTCCAGGCTGGAATATGCCCGGATGTCCTGGGGCCTCAATGAAATCTGGATTGCCATATACGGGATAACGATGGAAGATAATTTAAGGTTATTTATTAGGTAAATTTGTGTATCTTTCATAAGCGTTTTAAATAGAACCATCCAGATGGTATCCATGTACCTCATTGCCCCTAATTTTTCAGACCTGATGGAACCGAACGTCGAATTCAAGACCTTCCCTGACGGCGACAGCTATGCCAGGATAAACGACATATCCAAATGCCAGGGCGAGGATGTCGCGCTTTTCCACAGACTGTATCCGAAGCAGAACACGGCCATCTTCAATGCATGCCAGATACTGCACACCTTGAAGCGTGTCGGCGCCAGGACAACGCTCGTATCGCCGTATCTTCCATATTCCCGCCAGGACAAGACGTTCCTGATGGGAGAGGCGCTCTCGGCCCAGGTGCTCTGCAAGCTGCTCAATGATTTCGGCGCGGTGAAGCTGGTGACTGTCGATTGCCATTTCCTCAAGAAAGAGGGCGAATCTGAATACGCGAACCTCAAGATCCACAACATCAGCGCGAACAAGCTCCTTGTCGAGCATGCCCGGAAGAAGATAGGGCTCGAGCACCTGGAAGTCATCTCCCCGGACCAGGGCGCGAACTATCTAGTCTCCGAATTCGGGGGAAAATCCATGAGCAAGGTCAGGGGAGATTACGACAAGGATAATGGCGCGGAAGCATACCGCTCGGTGCAGAAAGTCGAGCGCGAATTCGATGTGGACGGGAAGAACATACTCATCATGGATGACATGATTTCCACAGGCGGGACCATGATAAAGGCTGTCGAGAACGTGAAGAAGGGCAAGGCTAGGAAGGTCTTCTGCGCAGCCACGCACGGATTCTTCCTGAACGATTCCCTTGAGAAGCTCAAGAAGATATCCGATGGCGTCTTCACCACGAACTCGATTCCGAACCCGGTCGCTGAAGTGGACATCCTTCCATTGCTGAAAGGGGCTGTTGAAGCGAAACCGGCTGCGCCGAGCCAGTGAGATCAGATTTTCGCTATCTTTTCGTATTCGTTAGCCAGTTCCTCGGCCGCGTCTTTCGATTTGGCTTCTGCGAAAATCCGCACATAATCCTCGGTCCCCGATGCGCGCACGATGACCCAGGAATCTTTTAGATTCACCCGCACGCCATCGACATCCACGAAAGCGAGCTTGTTTTTTTTCGCATGGTTGAGAACGCGCGAGACCATTTCTTTTTTCTTGGCCGGATCGGCTTCGATTTTCCGTTTGACATTATAGTAGACAGGCAATTCCTTGAGCCACATTGAAAGAGGTTTCTCGCAAAGCGCTTCCGCCAGCTTTGCCGCGACCATGAATCCGTCCTTTGCCATGCTCAGGTTCGGATAGATGACTCCGCCCACCTCTTCTCCGCCCATCAGCGCAGGCTTCTTCACCATCTCCTCGCAAAGGTACGGCGCGCCGATAGCGGTGTATCTGGTTTTCAAGCCGAATCTGGTCGCGATGTCCTCAACGACTTTGCTGGTGGCGACAGTGGTGACGATATCGGACCCGGGCCTTTGCTTTTTCTGTTTGGCTGCGGTCTCCATCTCCCATAGGATGCAGAGCGCGAAGACCTTGTCGCCGATTACATAACCCCCTTTCTCATCCACAAAAATCACGCGATCGCCGTCGCCGTCCCAAGCGATGCCAGCGTCCGCTTTGCCGGATTTCACCGCAGCGATCAGGTCTTTCACGTTGGCTTCTGTGGGCTCTGACGGCCTTCCCGGGAACCTGCCATCCGGGTGCCCGTTCAGGGTCATGACATCGCAGCCAAGGCGCTCGAAAAGCTGCGGGGCTATCAGGCATGCGGTCCCGTTCCCGCAATCAAGGATGAATTTGAGTTTTTGTTTGCTGCCTTCATTGCGCGCAATGATCTTTTGCGAATCGGCTTGCTTCATTATCGCTTCTATATGATCCTCGCTCGCGCGCCCGTATTTTATTGCCTTTTTGATTTTGTCTTTCGAAGCAGGCGTGGGAGCCCCTTTTTCCATTAATTTCTCGATTTCCCCCCCTCTCTCCTTTGAAACCGCGATCCCTTTCCCATCCACGACTTTCAACGCGTTCCATTCAGGCGGGTTGTGCGAGGCCGTGATGATTATGAGGCCGTCAGAGCCCACAGAAGCCAACGTGAAAGACCTGATCGCTGCGGTGAAATCCGGCAAAGCGGACGCTGGCATCGCTTGGGACGGCGACGGCGA
>CAILMU010000016.1 GCA_903835325.1 uncultured Microcaldota archaeon
GCCTTCGGCGGCAGGATTGAACGGGGAACTATCCCGTTCGTGAAGGTCGGCAGGAAGAGGTTCATACCCAAAAGCGTGCTCGATGACATAACCGACACCAAGACCGAATTCTACACGGTCAAGGAAGCCTTCGGCGAGTACAAGAAAGCGAACCAGAAGATAAACTTCAGGGCGTTCATTGGGAGGATCGAGAAAGGTTCCATCCCCTCGGTAAAATTCGGCACCAGGAGGCTGGTCCCCAAAGACGCCGTGGAAGCATTGACGCACATCAGCTCGGCGTACTACTCGGTGAGCGAAGCGATCAAGGAGCTCCACAAGAGCAACATCAAGATAAAGAGGAACGCGTTCGAGAGGCGCCTGGACAGGGGCAGGGTCCCGCATGTCAAGGTCGGCGGCAGGAGGTTCATCCACGAGGACGTTCTCCGCGAGCTTCTGGACAAGGAGATGGCGCTCCGCAAGGAGTGAGATTTCCTTTAATCCGTTCCTTAAATTTTTTCTTTCTATTTTTTTCATCCAGTCTTATCCGCGCTTCGTCAACCCAATTCTTATTATTATTCTCTTAGATAGAGAGTCATGGCACTCACGCGCAGGCGAGCATATTTCATAGACGCCAGCTACACCACCAGGAAAGGCAAGACTTACGTCGCGCTCATCTTAAAGGGGAAAAGGAAGACCGTCAAGCTGTTCTACCAGTACGACCCGTATTTCATCGTGGATGCCCCCCTGGACAAGAAAGAGCTGCTATTGAAGGCCAGCACAGTGAACAGGAAGGGCCAGAGGATCATGCCTGACCGGGCCGAGGAAGTGGTTGTGCAGGTCGGCCTCGAGAAACGGAAGATGCTGAAGCTCTATTGCCATGAGCCCTCCGACGTGCCTCTCCTGAAGGCCCAGATACCTTTTCCCTGCCACGAGTACAACATCCCGTTTTCGAGGCGGTTCATATTCGATAATAAGCTCGTCCCGCTCTCGATCGTGTCTTATGAACGCGAGGGGCGCCTGATAAAGCGCTTCCTCTCGGTGAAACCTGGGGAGCCGAAACTCCGCTCCATGAGCTTCGATATCGAGACATACAACCCTGCAGGGGCTCCCCGCGAGGACAAGGACCCGATAATCATGGTGAGCTACGCTGTCAGCGGCGAAGAAAAAAATATACAAAGCGGAAACGATGAGAGCGAAAAAATAGTTGCAGGGCGCAAGGGCGTCATCACCTACAAGGACTGCAAGGAGAAATTCGTCGAGAAAACAGCGGATGAGAAAGCCATGCTCGAGCGGTTCTGCGAGATAGTGAAGGAAGAGGATCCTGATGTTTTGGTCGGCTTCAATTCCACGAACTTCGATCTACCGTATATGATTAAGAGGTCGCAGGCACTCCGAATGAAGCTCAGGCTGGGCCGGTTCGGGAACGACATCAAGGAGATAAAGAAAGGGCTCACGAACGGGATGCGACTGAACGGCCGGGTGCATACTGATTTGTACCCTATCGTGAAATTCTTCGGGTTCATCGGGATAATCAAGGCGCAGAAATTCACCCTGGATGCTGTGGCTGAGGATGTGCTCGGCAAGAAGAAGGTGAAGATAAGCAAGGAGGACATCTGGAAGAAATGGGACAGCGACGATATCGACCAGTTGTGCGAATATTCTTTGGTGGATTCCGAACTGACAGAAGCCCTCGCGGACAGGCTGCTCCCCATCGAGATGGAGATGTCGTCTGTGGCGAAGATGCCTCTTTTCGAGACAGGTATTTCGACAAGCGGACAGCTGGTGGAGAACCTGCTGATGTATCATGCGACAGAGAAGGGCATGCTGATACCGGAGCGGCCTGAAGGAGGCGAGATAGGGGAGAGGCTTGCCGCACCGATACAAGGCGCGTTCGTGAAACTTCCCGAACCTGGGATTTACGAGAATGTCGCTGTGCTGGATTTCCGCGGGCTGTATCCATCGATAATCGTCTCGTACAATATCGACCCTGGAACGCTGCTCGCGCAGAAAGCGGCGCACACGGCCAATGATTCGTTCGTATCCCCGACAGGAGCCGAGTTCTCGAAAAAAGAGGCCGGGCTCATCCCGTTCGTGCTCGATTACCTCATCGACCTGAGGATGGTGCTGAAGAAGAAAATCAAAGCGCTCGACAAATCGAGCGATGAATATGTGCGCGTGAGCGCAAGATCGCAGGCGCTCAAGATTCTCTCGAATTCTTTTTATGGGTACATGGGTTATGCCAGGTCCAGATGGTACTCCCGGCCATGCGCAGAGAGCGTGACTGCATGGGGAAGGATGCACATCACAGAGACGATAGAGAGCGCGGAGGGAAGCGGATTCCAGGTGCTCTATGCGGATACGGACAGCGTTTTCCTGCTCTACAAGGACAAGAAAGCCGTCCTGGATTTCATGAACAAGATAAACACATCGCTTCCGGAGAAGATGGAGCTCGAGCTGGAAGGGTTCTATCCGAGAGGCGTGTTTGTCAGCAAGAAAGGGGCGGAGGAGAGGGGAGCGAAGAAGAAATACGCTCTTCTCGGCGAGGACGGGCGCATCAAGATACGCGGATTCGAGCTGGTGCGCAGGGACTGGTCCAAGATAGCCAAAGAGACGCAGCTGAAAGTCCTCGAAGCGATACTCAAGGAAGGCAGCAAGGAGAAAGCTGCCAAGATAATCAGGGATGTCGTCATCCGGCTGCAGTCCGGGAAAGTGCCGCTCGAGATGCTCTCGATAAGCACCCAGCTGAACAAGGATCCTGGGAATTATGAGGTGGCGAGCCCTGAGCTTTCTGCGGCGAAGAAGCTGGTCAAAGCAGGGATACCGGCAGAGAAAGGCAGCCTGATTTCTTATGTCGTCGGGAAGAGCGGGAAGACCATATCGGAGAAGGCGGAACCGATTGAACTGGCCAAGGATTACGACCCGGACTACTATATCAATAACCAGATAATGCCGGCTGTCATGAAGATAATGAAGGAGCTGGGCTACGACGAATACAGCATGAAGGTCGGAGGAAAGCAGAAAAGCCTGGATTCGTTTTTTGATTGATATGAAGAGAAACCGGCTTTAACCAAAAAAACCAAAACCAGGGATAAATAGCCCCGTACGAAGGAACTGGTTTTGATCATCATCAATTTCGCTATCGCATATCCTCGTCCGTTTTACTTGAGAAGATCCTTGATAGCGAGTATGCCGACACCCATGCCGGTCATGCCCAGGCCGATGAGGCCCCGCGATGTCGGATCCAGCGGGAGCGGGCCGCCGAAAGCCGCGTCTCCGGCAACTGAACTGGCCATGGCTCCGAGGCCAACTACCGTCATGCCAGCGCCCACCATGTCGCTTGTTATCCCGATTTGCCCCTTTTTCATACCTTACCTTATCCGGGGGAATGAATAAAAAACAATTCCTAAGATAATGATGCCATGGCAACCGGCGAGGCTCACAAGAAGAAACCAGCGGATGAGAAAGAGGCTGAGCATCGGACACTCAC
>CAILMU010000017.1 GCA_903835325.1 uncultured Microcaldota archaeon
CGACCCCATGTACGCGTATATCGGAAGAAGCGAACGCTGGGCGAGCGAATCCTCGATGGATTGGACCGGATATTCGCTCATCTTTATCTGCGACTGGGATTCGATGACCTCGCTTTTCTTGAGCTCGGGATTGTAGTATGATATGGTATAGGTTGAGGTGACCTCCTTGCTCCGATCCTTCTCCTGCTCGCTCGGCCTGGGGCCGGCAGGTTGCGGCTTCTCCTCGGACGCTTTGGTGCGCATGCCAGAATCTATGGCCGGGCGCGCGAGTATCATGGCCTGCTCCTGGCTCCTTTGCTGGCGCTTTATCGTGTCTTCCCCGGGTCCGCGCATGATGCTTGCGCCCCCATGCTGCTCGCTCAAAACGCCTTCAGCGAAGGCTTCGGCCGGATTCTCGGCATGATTCTTGGCTTTTATCCGAAGAGGCATACGTCTAACCCCTTACATTAAATTTATAAATCCTATCCAGTAAATGATTAAAAATCATTCTTACAGACGTAATCCTCTGTTTAGGTGTATAAATGGGTAATGGTGAATTCGCAGGCAGGAATATGGAGCGCAGCCGCAAGAAGCACAGATGGCTCTCCAAAAGATGGAAGAGAAGGACGCTGAAGCTGAAAGACAGATACGATCCTCTCGAAGGCGCGCCACAGGCGAAGGGCATCATCTTGGAGAAGATAGTGCTCGAGCAGAAGCAGCCTCACTCAGGGCTCATCAAATGTGTCAAGGTCCAATTGCTCAAGAACGGCAAGGTCGTGAGCGCGCACGCGGTCCGCGACAAGGCCATTTCCTTCGTGGATGAGCACGACGAAGTCATCATAGCAGGCCTGGGAGGCTCGCAGCGCGGCCAGATGGGCTCCATCCCCGGTGTCCGCTACAAGATAGTCTCCGTCAACAACACGGACCTGCAGATGCTCAGGAAAGGCAGGAAAGAGAAGCCCAAGAGATGATGAAAAATGGATAACAAGATTTTCGGCAAATACGCACTCGACAACATCCAGATTAGGGACAAGAGCATCGCCCAGGTCGTATGCCTGAAGGCGGTCGCCGTCCCGCACACGTTCGGCAGGCACACGAAGAAAGTGCTCGGCAAGATGGACGTGAACATAGTCGAACGGCTGGCGAACAAGCTCATGAGGGGCGGAACCGGCGCGAAGACGTCGGGGAAAGTCATACGCACCAAAGGCAGGATGCAGGGCAAGAAGCTCAGGGCGCTCGGGATAGTGGACCGCGCGTTCGGCATCGTGGCTGCGGAGACGAAAGAGAACCCGGTGCAGGTCCTTATCAGGGCGGTGGAGAACGCTGCCCCGAGGGAAGATGTCACAAGGGTATCGCACGGCGGTGTGAGCTACCAGGTCGCGGTCGACATATCCGCGACAAGGAGGCTCGACATGGCCTTGCGCAACATCTCTTTGGCGGCATTGATGGGCTCTTTCAACAAGCCGAAACCGCTGGAGCAGTCCTTGGCGAGCGAGATAATGTCGACAGCCAAAGGCGATATCCAGACCAGCTATGCGATGAAGAAAAGAGACGAGACGGAACGCATGGCGAGAAGCGCACGCTGAGCTTTTCTTGATTTTTTCAATTTTATCTATTTCTTATTTTACCTTTCTTTATCTTTCCGGACGATCGCGCGTTTTTGGGGTAAATTAATAAAACTAGTCTTGGAGTCCCTATCGGTGATTTATGATGGCAAGAAGCCCGATAGTAGCAGTGATAATGGGAATCATTCCGATTGTGGACCTCTACCTGATATACAAATGGTGGGGAGAGCTGAAAGCCATAACAAAGGCGGATTACAGCCCGATTGTGCGCCTGATCCTGTGCCTCATCCCGATCGTGGACATATACTTCTTCTGGAAGCTGATGAGCGATGTCGAAACAGCCGCGAAGAAGAAGAAGCCCACTGAAGGCTACCCGATGGGCGCGACGGTATGCTACATCTTATGCATCCTCTTCTCCTGGGTATTAGGCCTGCCGTTCCTGTATCTCATATACAAAACACAGGATCTGCTGAACAAGGCAGAGTGAAGCTAGCAGAAAGAGAAATTTTTCTTTTTTAAATTTTTCAATATTTTATCATTTCCATCATTCATTTGGAGAAAAAAATAGGATAAGCCGTGGAAAACCACGGCATTTGGGAAAAAACCTAATCTTCAGGCAACAACGGGTTGCGCTCATCTGTCAGAAGATAGAAGTAGGTCTGCCATTTGACCTGGTATTCCATCGCTTTCATGAGCCAGTCATGGAGCATCTTGTTCCTCTTGCCCATGAACAGGATGCATAGCCACTGGAAGGCCCAGGCGATGCACATAATGAATCCCAGCACCACCATGACGATGTATGATGGGATTGACCACACAAACCTTACGAGCAATTCGACCCTGCTCGCGGGCTCCGTATAGGTTACGTCGTATTTAACAGTTTTCATAATAACCCTCGACGTTGAATCCAAGGCTAGGATTAAAAACCTCACGATGAGCGCATATTTTGTTATAGTATCTGAAACAATGTCATTTTCTGCCCTTTTTCAGGAAAAGCACGATGCCGACGTGGAGGATGAGAAGGATAGCGAACGGGATCGCAAGGAAGTTGTGGATCTGGAATGAGAAAGTTTTCGTGAGCAGGCCGCCGGTCAATGGACCGACAATCTGGTAGTCGATTATCCCGAATCCGGAGACCGCCATCAGGATAGTGACGACCAGGAAAAGATAATGCACAGCCCGCCTTGCAAGATTCATATCGAATTCCATAGATACGCCTCGAACAGTTATTTGATGGAACTTTCGTTCAGATTGCCGGTATCCGAGTATCCCCTGGATTCCCAATACCCTTCATAGCTGGAATCGTTGGATACCTCTATCTCGGTTATCCACTTGACCCATTTGTAGCCCCATTTGTCTTCGGCGACAAGCATGAAGGGGAAGCCCCGTTCCGGAGGTATCGTCACATTGTTCATCTTGTAGGCCATGAGTATGTCGTGGTCAGTGAAATATCCGATGGGGAATGAGGTCGTGTAGCCATCTACCGCATGGAATATCACTGTGTTCGCCCCGCTTTTCGGTCCGGCTTCCTTCAATAGGTCCCGTACGAGCACACCTTCCCATAATATCGCGACGCTCCAGCCCTCGACGCAATTGAGGGTCACGGATTTTTGGTAATTTTGGTGGTTATCGATAACCTGCGGGATGGTGTACTCTTTGGGCGTGTCAACGAGACCGTCCACTTTCAGCTTGTACGTGTCCGCATCGATATATTGCGGACCCTTGATCGAGTTCTCGCGGAAATCGTTTACTGAAGAAAGATCTTTCCCCTGGTACTGCCGCACCTCTGTCGCGTTAAGCTTGATAGGTTGCGATAGTTTGAGGCATCCGCTGGACCAAAGGCAAATGATAGCGAGAACGGTTAGCACTCTCCTCATGCGAAAAACAGACTCCGCGCTCTTATATAATCATTTCGAAACAATTCCAATTGAGTTGCCCTCGTAGTCTAGCCTGGATAGGACGCAACCCTCCGAAGGTTGATGGACGGGTTCAAAGGCCTTTTTGGATTATATTTTCCAATGCCAAAAAGCCCTGGGAAAAAGGCATCAGGTTTTCATGATATCGAAAACCGGGTCGCATCTTCTCAGATCCTGAAAATCCCGTCGAGGGCGATTTTCCTTTTTTCGTGTTCCGCCTTATTGCTCCTTCTTCTCTTCCTTATCCTTTTTTTTCTTCGCCTTCCTTCTTGACTTCGCCCTTTTTCCCGGCTTCACCTTTTTTCCTCATGAAGATGAAGGCGACGACGATGCCTGCGAGCACAATCACTACCAGTGCGGGCAGGAAAAGCGAACTGAAATTGGCCCCTTCCTGCTTGGGGGGGATTTTCGCGCAATCCACGTCCTGCGGGTGCGAGGCGCAGAAATCATTCACCAAGGGGCTCAGGTTGGCTTCGAAGATCTTCTGCCCGCTTGTTGTATTAGATATCACTAGCTTGTCCATGGTAGTGTTGAACCTTAAGACCAGCACAACTTCCGCATCAGGATTGAAGCCGGTGATGCCGGCTATTCCTTGATCGCTAAGGTTGTCCCCCATATAGATGCGGGGATCCGAGAACTGTTGCTTCTCGAGGCTGGATCCGGCGGTGTCGAGAACGCTGGCTGTGTAGGCCGCCTCATCCTGCAAGTCCGGAGGCAATCCGTATACCACGCTGGAGCGCGTCTCCACCAAGCCTGTATCCGTGAACTTGAAATGCGAGACCACCACTTTCGAGGTCTCCTGGACCTCGCCGGATTGCGGGAAAACGGCCGAGAAGAGCAACAGGACGGACAGGACGAAGACGTATTTTCTCATGGGGATCACCTTCAATGTATCTCGTGCAATGTGCTGAGCACAAATTCGATGCGCCTTGAGTCGGCGACGCCGAACGGCGGGTTGGCCGTCCGCATGATATCCTGGTCTATCGGATCGGTCTGGTCGAAACGGAAATACGAGATATTGCAGTTCTGCCATGAGTAGAGGCCCTCGATCTGGCGGCACTGGCCTTTATCCGGCCCCCACCCTGCGGTCTCGCTCTGGCAGTTGGCCATCGAGCTCCAGACATTGGAGAACGGATCATGCTGCTCATAGTATGTGCGGCCGCAGTAGGTATCGACAAGGCCGAAAATGCCATGTCCCTCTTCGTGCATCGCCACTCCGATCGGAC